>JAFAPL010000356.1 GCA_019247135.1 Chloroflexota bacterium
AACGCAGGGCAATTGCTGTCGTTCCCGGTGCCGCCGACAGAGCCGGAGGTAACACCTGGTACCGCGTTATGTGCCTGACCGGCGTCGACTACTTCTCGACCCTCGGGTACCAGCCGGGCATCGCCGCGCTCGCCGCCGGGGCAGTGGCGCCCATCGCGACCCTCATCCTCGTTCTGGTGACGCTCTTCGGCGCTCTTCCCATGTACCGTCGGGTGGCAGGCGAGAGCCCGCACGGCGAGGGCTCGATCGCCATGCTGGAGCACCTGCTCTCTTGGTGGAAGGGCAAGCTCTTCGTCCTGTGTCTGCTGGGCTTCGCCGCGACCGACTTCACCATCACGATCACGCTGTCTGCCGCCGACGGCGCGGCCCACGCGCTCGAGAACCCGTTCATGCCGGCCAGCCTGCACGATCAGCGCATCGGCGTGACGCTGCTACTGCTGGCATTGCTGGCAGCAATCTTCTTGAAGGGCTTCACCGAGGCCATCGGCGTAGCCTTTGTCCTGGTAGTCGCATACCTCAGTTTGAACACGGTCGTGGTCGTGGTCAGTTTGCTGGCGATGGGTCAACACCCAATGGTGATCGACAATTGGTGGCGCCAGCTGCTCGCCGAGCACGGCAACCCGCTGGCGATCGTTGGCGTCTCGCTCCTGCTCTTCCCGAAGCTCGCGCTGGGGTTGTCTGGCTTCGAGACCGGCGTCGCCGTCATGCCGCTGGTCCAGGGTGACCCGCACGACTCGCCCACGCACCCCGAAGGTCGCATTCGCAACACGCGCCGGCTGCTGCTGACCGCAGCCGTGATCATGAGTGTGTTCTTGCTGACCAGCAGCGTGGTCACGATCACGCTGATTCCGCCTGACGCCTTTCAGCCGGGCGGGAAAGCCAACGGCCGAGCTTTGGCGTACCTGGCGCATCAGGAACTTGGCGAGTGGTTCGGCACCGCGTATGACATCAGCACCATCCTCATCCTGTGGTTCGCCGGTGCGTCGGCGATGGCCGGGCTACTGAACCTGGTGCCGCGGTTTCTGCCGCGCTACGGGATGGCGCCTGAGTGGGCGCGCGCTGCCCGACCGCTGGTGCTCGTGTTCACCGCGGTCGCCGTGGTCGTGACCCTGATTTTCCGGGCCGATGTCGATGCGCAGGGCGGCGCGTATGCCACCGGTGTCCTGGTGTTGATGGCGTCGGCGGCGGTCGCGGTCGCATTGTCAGTCCGTCGGCATGGCAAGCGGGCCTTGACCCTTGCCTTCGCGATGATTGTCGTGGTGTTCATCTGGACCACACTTCTGAACGTGATCGAGCGACCAGACGGCGTCAAGATCGCCACGTTCTTCATCGGCGTCATCGTCGTCACGTCGCTCGCCTCGCGCATCTGGCGCGTCACCGAGCTACGCGTCGAGAAAGTCGAACTCGACGCCGAGGCCATGCGCTTCGTTACTGAAGTTGCGAGGGACGGCCGGCTGCGCATTATCTGCCACGACCCCGACGACCTGAGCGAAGCCGAGTACGTCGCGAAAGAGGAGCAGCATCGCGCGTGCGACCGCATTCCGGCTGAGGATCCGCTCGTGTTCCTGGAGATTCGGGTGAGCGATGCGTCCGAGTTCGCATCGGTGCTGCGCGTCAGAGGCGAGGAGGCGAGTGGCTACCGCGTGTTGCGCACCGAAAGCTCCGCGATCCCGAATGCGATTGCGGCGCTGCTCCTGCACCTGCGAGATATCACGGGCGTCATCCCGCACGTGTACTTCAGCTGGTCGGAGGGTAAACCGATCCAACAGCTCCTGCGCTACCTTCTGTTCGGGACCGGTGATGTGGCACCCGTGGCGCACGAGGTGTTGCGGGCGGCTGAACCGGACCTGCATAGTCGGCCCGTGGTCCACGTGGCGTGACCGTCGACAACCGCCAGGCCTGATCACTTTCGGGTCGCGAGTACACTTTGTCGCGATGCGGCGGCGACCACAGGTAGGTGTCGGCGTTCTGGTCGTGCAAGATGGTGCCGTTTGCTGGACTCCGGCGCGGCTCGCACGGAGAAGGGACCTGGAGTCCACCTGGTGGACACCTGGATTACGGTGAGGATCCGGTGGACTGTGTCCGCCGCGAGACCTTGGAAGAAGCGGGTATCGAGCTCGGCGCCTGCGAGTTCCTTGCCGCGACCAATGACGGCCCGTCGCGCCATTTCTCAGGCGGCTCGAAACCGAGGCAGACGTGATACGACCACACCGATCAGAACGGCACACGCTCCCGCGCTGAGCCCGACCGCCAGCGGTGCGCCAACCGCCACGGCCAGCACGCCCACTCCCAGCATTCCGAACGGCGCGGAGCCAATCGCCACCGTCAACGCACCCAGAGCGCGCCCGCGCAACTGGTCGGATGCGGTATCCAGCACGATCGTGCTCTGGAGCGATGCGAACGCCGCCTGTCCGATGCCGCTGAGCCCCACGAGCGCCAGCGCGAGCGTGAAGTCGCCGGAGGCGGAAAAAGCCACCAGCAGCAGACTCATGAAGCAGGACCCCGTCCAGAACAGCAACCCGGAGCGCGGAATGCGCCCCCACGAAGCAATGACCGTCGCGCCTGCGAATGAGCCGATACCGGCCGCCGCGGTCAGCGCTCCAAGCCCGACCGCGTCCACGTTGAGCACGTCGCGGGCAAAGACGGGCAGCAACTGTTGGTACGGAAACACGAGCACATTCATGAGCACAGAGATGGCCAGGACACCGACGATCGGTTGGCACTGGCGCAGCTGAGAAAACCCATCACCCAGGTACCGCATCAACGAGCCACCGGTGCGCCGCACGTCCGGCACCGTGCGCGGCAACTTTCTCAGCAGCAACAATTCGCCCGCGTACATGCAGGCCATGACGAGGAATGCTGCCGACGCGCTTGCGGAGGCCACCAGAATTCCGGCTACCAGCGGGCCCACGATGCGCGTCAGGTTCATTGTCAGCGCCTCGAGAGCCACCGCGTTGACAGTGCGCTCGCGGCCGACCACGTCAGGGATGAGCGCCCGTCGAATCGGCCAGTCGACTGCCCACTGCAGGCCGAGCAGGAAGGTGATCAGAAACGCCAGGCCGACATCGAGCACGCCCAACGCGAGGAGGGCGGAGGCGCCCAGGCAAATCGACAGGCCGAGGCCCTGCGCACCCAGGAGCAGCACGCGTCTGTTCAGTCGATCCGCGACGGCGCCGCCCGCGGCTCCGAACACCAGCAGCGGCAGCCACCGCAGAGCGCCCATCACCGCGAGGTCCCACGCGGAGTTGGTCATCTCGAGCACGACCCAGCCGAGCACAACCTGGTCCATCGAGCGGGCCATGTTCCAGAGCAGCGACGACACCCAGAGATAGCCGTACCGAGGCGTTCGGAAGGTGTCGATGGGCGCAAAGCTGTGTCGCGCCGATCGGGACAGCAGGCTCACGCCAGGCGCGGACGCGCGCGTGCGTGCTTGCCGCAGGGGCGCGCTCGCGTTCCGATATCCAGTCGATCGCCCACTTCGAGGAGAGTAGTCGCTGCCGACCGCGTGCTGCCACCGCGGAAGCAGAGCTACTCATTGCGCGGCTCGTTCTTATGGCCGGTCTGCTTGCCAGGCAAAGCCCTGGCGGGCGAAGGCCTCTTCGCTGGAGGCCAGCTGCTCGCGGCTGTCGTAGCCAAACCGTACGGCCAGTAGCGCCAGGAGGACGAAAAAGCCGAGGATGATTACCGCGTCCATGGTGGACCCCCTGTAGTGGTGAGGACATGCCGCTGATCGACCGTGGTCTGAGGTGGCGTCCTTGCGCTCAGCTTCCCAGAGGCGGCGCCTGCGTGACAGCGACAGAACCACTCGTATCCCGCGCGAATTCCTCTCGTTTCTGGTGTATGTGCCGCTGCTTCAGTCGCGCACGTGAACTGTTGACGCCGCGCAGCGGCGCCCCCTAGCCTCAGGCATCGCTTCAATGGCGGGGGACGCGGTGGCAGCAGATTCCGCGGCATTGCTCGAGCTCCGCGGCATGACCAAGTCGTTTCCCGGGGTGCAGGCGCTGGTCGAGGTGGATCTCGACGTCCGCGCCGGCCAGGTCCACGCGGTCGTCGGCGAAAACGGCGCCGGCAAATCAACGCTGATGAAGATCGTCGCCGGCGTCTACCGACCCGACGCCGGATCAATGCGCCTCGCTGGCGAGCCCATCGCGATCGAAACGCCGCGTCAGGCACACGAGCACGGCATCAGCATGATCCACCAGGAATTGAACCTCGCGCCCAATCTGTCCGTGGCCGAGAACATCTTCCTCGGTCGTGCGCCGACACGCGGCGGATTGATTGATTCGCGTAGCCTGTACGCCGCTGCCGACGCGCTGGTGGCGCGCCTCGGCATTCAGCTGGACGTGCGGGCCCAGGTGGAGGACCTGAGCGTCGCGCGTCAGCAGATGGTCGAAATCGCGAAAGCTCTCTCGCTCGACGCTCGCATCATCATCATGGACGAGCCGACCTCCGCTCTGACCGAGCGAGAGACAGAGTCGCTGTTCGACATCATTGGCCGGCTCAAGCAGCAGGGCGTGGCTGTCGTCTACATCAGCCATCGCCTCGACGAGATCTTTCGCGTCGCCGATCGGGTCACGGTGCTCCGTGACGGGCGACTCGTCGGCAGCCTGCCCATCGGCGAGGCAACGCAAGCGCGGCTTATCAACATGATGGTTGGCCGCGAGCTGACGACCCTGTTCCCGAAACAGACGGTCGAGGTCGGCGCGCCGGTGCTGGAAGTCCGCCAGCTGCGCCGCATCGGGGAGCTCCACGACATCAGTTTCGTGCTGCGCAAAGGTGAGATCCTGGGCCTGGCTGGACTGGTTGGCGCCGGTCGCACGGAGCTCGTGCGCGTGCTGTTCGGCGCTGATCCGCTCGACGGGGGTCAGATTTTGATCGAGGGGCGGCCGGTCGAGATTCGGAGCCCGCGTGACGCGATCCGCCTTGGTCTGGGCTTCGTCACAGAAGACCGCAAGCTCCAGGGACTCGTGCTGGGCATGACCGTACGCGAGAACGCGACGCTGGCGAGCCTGTCAAGAGTCGCTCGACTCGGTTTTCTCAACCTCCGGCGCGAGCGCGCCCTGACGGCACAGCTCGTCGACCAACTGGGGGTGCGCACGCCGGGCGTCGAGCAGGTCGTGGAGAACCTGTCGGGCGGCAATCAGCAAAAGGTCGTGATCGCCAAATGGCTCGCCACCTCGCCACGAATTCTGATCCTGGATGAGCCGACGCGTGGCATCGACGTGGGCGCCAAGGCCGAAGTCCACGCTTTGATGAGCCGGCTGGTGCAGGAGGGCGTTTCGATCCTGATGATTTCGAGCGAGCTGCCCGAAATACTCGGCATGTCCGATCGTGTGCTGGTGATGCGGCAGGGGCGTATCAGCGGCGAGTTCACCCGTGAGCAGGCCTCACAGGAGGCCATCCTGGCCTGCGCGGCATGACACTGGTCGCGGAGCCCGTACCTGAGGTCCGTGCCCGACCGGTCGCGGGGCGCGGCTGGGGCAATCGGTTTCTGCAGCGCTACGGCACGCTGTTGATCCTGCTCGCTCTATGTCTCGTGTTCACGATAATCGGGCCGTGGCGGACTGCTCGAGAAGCGTGCGACCTCGGCCAGCAGCTGAGCAGCCTGACGTTGGTGAAGAACGGCCAGTTGTGCGGGCCGGTCTTTGCTTCGCAGGTCAACATTTTGAACCTGGTCCGCCAGGTCTCGGTGATCGGCATCGTTTCGCTCGGACAAATGCTGGTGATCCTTACTGGCGGTATCGACCTGGGCGTGGGCTCAATCGTTGGATTCACGGGGATGATCGCCGCGGGTCTCCAGCACGCGAACGCCGGCCTGCTGCCCTCAATGGCTGTGCCGCTGCTGCTCGGAGGCCTGACCGGCCTGGGCGTAGGCATTCTGGTGACGCGTGGCCACATCCCGTCGTTCGTTGCAACACTCGGGGTGCTGGCCGGCTTGCAGGGGGCGACGCTGGTGTACAGCAATGCGCAACCAATCACCGGGCTCAAGGACGATTTCCGCGCGATTGGAACCGGGTATCTGGCTGGCATACCGGTGCCGATTGTCATCTACGCCGCGGCGTTTGTTGCAACCGGCGTCTTGCTGAGTCGGACGACATTCGGGCGCGCCATCTATGCCATAGGCGGTAATGAGGGCGCGGCCCGACTGTCTGGCATCCGTGTCGACCTGTTCAAGACGCTGGTCTTCGTCATTTCCGGGCTGGGTGCCGCGCTGGGCGCGTTGATCCTCACTGCGCGACTCAACTCCGGCCAGCCGAATTCCGGCGAAGGCTACGAACTCGATGCAATTGCCTCGGTAGTGATCGGCGGGACCAGCCTCTCAGGTGGTCGCGGAACAGTGCTGGGCACACTTGCTGGCGCGCTGCTGATTGGCGTTCTGTCGAACGGACTTGTCCTGATGAATGTTTCGCCCTATTACCAGCCCATCATCAAAGGGGCGATAATCGTCGGCGCCGTACTGCTCGACCAGCTTGGACGTCGCCGGAGGACCTGATGCTCACATCAACGAGGAGGGAAATCGAATGAGATTCTCGTCTGTCACGCGTTTGTGTGCGAGCCTTCTGCTCGCAGCCGTGCTGCTCGCGCCGGGGGCTCCGGCCAGCGCTCAGCAACAACTGACCATCGGGTATTCGGTGCCGGGGCTGGGCTTCCCGTTCTTCGCGGTCATGCTCAACGGTGCGGCGGCCGCCGCGACTGAGCGCGGCAATATCTCGCTCGTCACACTCGACGGACAGGATAAGGACGCAGTCCAGCTGGCTGGCTGTGAGAACGCGTTAGCGCGCGGAATCTCCGGACTGGTGATCAGCCCGCGCACGGTGGACGGTCTTGCGGGCTGCTTCAGCGCGGCTCAGGCGGCCGGAGTGCCGGTCGTCACGGTGGATCGTCAAGCTGCGCCGGGAACTCCGGTGCTCGCCCACGTGGGCGCTGACAACGTGTCTGGTGGTCGCGCCGCCGGACAGTTCATCGCCGAGAAGTTGAATGGCAAAGGCCGATTGATCGAGCTCACCGGTACTCCCGGCGCATCACCTGCAATCGACCGCAGCGCCGGCTTCAACGCCATCGTCAGCCAGAATCCCGGCCTCACCGTGATCGCGCAGCAAACCGCAAATTTCAATGCGGATGACGGCTTGCGCGTCACCGAAGACATTCTCACCAGCATCGGCTCCACTCCCGACAATCCTGGATTCGATGGATTGTTCTCCGCGAACGACGACATGCTCGGCGGAGCAGTCCAGGCGATTCAGGCGCGTGGACTCGATCCCAGCAAGTTCGTGCTCGTTGGCTTCGATGCGCTGGCACCGACGCTCGACATGATCCAGCAGGGCAAAGTGAGTGGGACAGTCGACCAGTTCCCGAACGAGCAGGCCCACCAGGCGGTAAACGTCCTGACCGACTACATCCAGAATGGGACGATGCCGCAGGCGGATGTGATGTTGCTGGACCCGAAAGTCATCAGCATCGACAATATCAACGACGCGTCGACGCCCCGTTGATCGGTGCGGCGGCGCCGATTGCACGGCTCAGCCGGCCATTGCTCCTGGTGTAAGTACTGACGGAGTTTCTCGCTCCGGGGAGAGATCCTTGAAGATCAGCGACATCCGCGCGTCCACCGTCGATCTGACACCACGGCCGACGACGGTGCCGCGTGTCGCGCGCCAGTCCACGGAAGGGTTCGTCAGTCCGATGCGGCGGTACAGGGAGTACCGACGTGATGACTGGCAGGCGCACTGGAAGCGCGCCGCGGTGGTGGTGAGCGCCGAGGACGGCACGTACGGGCTCGGCTTCACCAACAACGCTGGCCCGGTCTGCGAGATCGTGAACGGCCACTTTGCGCATCTGCTCGTCGGGCAGGAGGCGACGGCGACAGAGAAGCTGTGGGACGTCATGCGGCGCAGTTCGACGCCGTACGGGAGCGCCGGCCTGGCCAGCTATGCAATCAGCGCGGTCGACATCGCGCTGTGGGATCTCAAAGGGAAGCTGCTGGGCCGTCCCGTCTACGAGCTGCTGGGCGGGCCGCAGAAGGAGAGCATCGCCTGCTACGCCAGCAACACTGACATCTCGTACGGCACCGAAGAGAGCGTGGCCTGGTTCCTCGAGCTCGGCTTCGAGGCAGTTAAGGTCTTCTTGCGCGAGGGGCCGGAAGCGGGCATCGCCGGGGTCCGCCGGAGCGAGGAGTTGGTCGCGCGCACGCGCGACCAGGTGGGACCGGACGTGGAGCTGATGGTCGACGCCTGGACCTCACTGGACGTCGAGACGGCGGTCCGGCTGGGCGAAGCGTTGCGGCCGTACCGTATCAAGTGGCTGGAAGACTATCTCTTGCCGGATGACCTGGAGGGGTACGCGCGAGTGCGTCAGCGGCTGCCGGGCACCACGCTCGCTAGCGGTGAGCACTGGTACGGGCTGGCTCCGTTCGCAGCCGCGACCGGACGCGGGCTGGTCGACATCCTCCAGCCCGACCTGGCCTGGTGCGGCGGGATCAGCGCCGGCGTGCGGATCTGCCACCTGGCAGAAGCGCACGGGCTGAGCGTGGTCGCCCACGCTGGCATGAACTACCCGTGGGGGCAGCACCTGTCGATGGCGATGCCGGCGATCCAGCTCGGCGAGCGCTCCGAGGGCGTCTCGCCGCCGGGCGTCCCGCTCGAGGAAGTCGCGGTATTGCCAGGCACGGCAGCCATCAAACAGGGTCGGGTGCGTCCGAGCGACGCGCCAGGTCTGGGTCTCGAGATCGATAAAGAATGGCTGGAGCGCCGCACCGTCTAGTCATCGCTGCACCAGGCATGACGCCGAGTACTCTTGCGGCATGCCAGGCAAGATACGAGTCGGGATCGTCGGCGCCACGGTAACACCCGGCGGTAGCGGCTGGGGCGCAAATGCGCACGTGCCGGCGCTGCGCGCGCT
>JAFAPL010000275.1 GCA_019247135.1 Chloroflexota bacterium
CTCTGGCGTACCAAATGCCTTCTGCAGATCGGCGACCGAGTCGAAGTCCAGTTCAGCAACGAGGTAGTACGCCGCGCGGCCCTCACGCGACGCGGTGCTACCAGTGCTGGTAGTGAACGAACGCAGCCCTGGGATCTTCTTCGCGAGCGGCACGTGGGTGGAGGCGTAGTACTGGTCGAAGGCGGACGGGTTTGTCGGATGTCCATACAGGACGAGCAGGCGTGCGGGCATGCAGCTTCCTTTCCATGGAGCCCTCGAAGACTGCGCTCGAGAGGCCCGTATAGGGTACGTCGCACCGGGCGCTTGCGCCCGGCTCGATGCGCCATCGCGGCTCATTTTGGCCACCGACGCTCGGCCTGGCAGTTCGAGCCAGCGCAGGCCTGATTCGCCATCCGATGCGCCGCGAATCGCCGCTCGCCTGATGTGAGCAATTTGTGAGCCGCTAGCTTGAGCAGTTTATGAGCACGATGCAATATAGTGATAGAAGGGACAGATGGGCGGCCCGAGTTGCGTGGTGGGCAACGCGTTTCGCCGGCAAGGATCGCAGCGCTGGTGAGGCGATCTCGGCGCTGGCTGCCGGGCGTCACCTTCGCGCTGGTGCTGAGCCTGCTCGGCTCGTTTATCACCGCTCAGCCGGTGCTGCCCCAGGCGCAGCCCACGCCCGCCGTGAGTGTCTCCTGCGCCCCGACTGGACCTGGGACCGCTGTCTTCACGTTGGCAGCGACGGTCAGTCCGACTACGACGGTCAACGGCACCTACACCATCACTCCGGGCGGACCGACAGCTGAGCCGTTCTCACTGAGCGACTCGAGCAGCGTGGACGTCAGCGCCCCGGCGGGATCGAGCCTGACCGCGACGTACACCAACCCGGATGGCACGACGCAGTCGATCACAGGTGGCTGTCCAGTACCTGTTGCTCCTGTATCTGGACCGGTACCCGCGGCCACTCTGCCTCAGGTGAGCATCACCTGCACTACGTCGCCTACCGACAACACGGTACCGATCTTTTACTGGCTGGTCACCTCGCCTACGCCTCAGACGTTTAGCGGGACGTACAACATCGACCAGGGCGGTCCATCGGGACCATTCCCCCTGGTTGAGGGGACGCTTACGGACTACGACTCCAGAACTGACTTCGGAGCCATCACCGGCCCGCCATTGTCGACTCTGGTGGTCGAAGTGACGATGCAGGACGGCACGCAGCTCCGCGCCACGTCCGCATGCGCGGGCACCCCGCCGACCCCTACTCCAACGGCCACGCCCACGACCGGCACGCTCATCATCCACAAGGTCACCGATCCGTCGCCTGATCCGTCAGGCACCACCTTCCCCATCACGGTGACTGGGCCGGCGTCGCCGCCTCTGCCCGACACCGCCATGCTCAAAGATGGCGAATCGAAGAGCTACACGCTCGGGTATGGATCCTATACTGCGGCCGAGGCGATCCCGCCCGGGTGGACCCTCACCAGTGCGACCTGCGACAACGGAAGCGGCGTCTTCGTCGCCCCGAACACACTCGCCGGAATTTTCCTTCCCGCGAACAGCACGGTCAACTGCACGTTGTACAACGCGCTGGCGGCGACAGCGACGCCAACGGCGACCAACACGGCAACCCCGACTGAGACGCCAACGGCGACCAGTACCGCAACCGTTACGCCGACACCCCTGCCTGCCCATTTGACGGTCGACAAGGTCACGGTGGGCGGCGCGGGTGGACCGTTCACTTTCGACGTAAGCGGGCCCAATGGGCCGGTGCCTGGAAGCCCGTTCACCGTGAACACCGTTAACGAAGGACAGCCAATACGCGTCTTCGACACCATCATCTCCGGCGGGAATGTCACGTACACGATCACGGAACACGACCCGTCACCCGACTGGATCCTCACCAATGTGACGTGCATGACCACCGGCAACAGCAGCTATGCGTGGACGCCCGGAAGTCTGACGTTCACCGTGACCATCCAGAACCAGAATCAGCCGGCGGCATGCACGGTGACGGATACGCACGTGCCGCCGACCGCAACCCCCACGGCGACCATTACACCGACGCCCACCGTCACGCCGACGCCGACCGAGACGCCGACGCATACGCCGTTGCCGACCGAGACGCCGACGCATACGCCGCTCCCGACCGAGACGCCGACCCACACAGCATTGCCGACCGAGACACCGACTGAGACGCCGGTGCCGCCGACCGCGACGCCGACCGAGACGCTGGTCCCGCCGACCGAGACACCGACTGAGACGCCGGTGCCGCCGACGGCGACGCCGACCGAGACGCTGGTCCCGCCAACCGAGACACCGACTGAGACGCCGGTGCCGCCGACCGCGACGCCGACCGAGACGCCGGTCCCACCGACCGCGACGCCGACTGAGACGCCGACGTATACCCCGGTGCCGACCGAGACCCCCACCAACACGCCGACTAGCACACCGACGAACACGCCGACCGCCACGCCGGTTCCACTTGGCGCTATACGGGTCACCAAGACGGATGCCAATGGAGCCCCGCTCGCGGGAGCGACGTTCCGGCTCAGTCGCACAGCCGCGGAAGTGCCGCAGACGCAAACCACGGCCGCGAACGGAACCGCGTGCTTCAGCGGACTGCCGTTTGGGCCCTACACCGTACAGGAGACGGCGCCGCCGCCTGGCTATACCGCGGACAACACGCAGCCGGTGACGGTCACGGTGGACCGCGCGGCGGACTGCACGGCTGCGTCTGCACCGCCGAATGCGCCGGCTCCGTTCACGAACACGGCGTACACGCCGACGCCCACTAGTACGCCGACGAATACCGCGACACCGACGAATACGGCGACGGCGACAAGTACTCCGGTGCCGCCGACCGATACGCCGACGCCGACCGGAACGGCGGTACCGTCGACGAACACGCCGACGCCGGCTCCACCGGCCACGTCGACGCCCGCGCCGCCAGGTGTACCGCAGATCAGCCTGCACAAGTCCGTCGATTCGACGTACTCGGAGCTCGGCGGGACCATGACGTTCACGCTCACCGTCAGCAACGGAGCTGTTGTCGCGCTCGAGTGTCCAACGCTCACCCCGACAGCGACCGAGACTGCACTGGTCACCGTGACAGGCACCCCAGAGACGCCGACTGAGACGCCGACGGGGACACTTGAAGCCACCCCCACGGAAACGCCGACGCCGCAGGTGACGGAGACGGCCACGACGGTGGTCACCAACACGCCACTGCCGACGAATACGCCCGGGCCGACGAACACTTCGTTGCCGACCAACACGCCGGGGCCGACGAACACCTCTCTGCCGACGAACACATCCCTGCCGACGAACACCTCTCTGCCGACGAATACGTCGTTGCCGACGAACACGTCGCTGCCGACGAACACGCCGAAGCCGACGAATACCCCGCAGCCGACGAATACCCCGCCGCCAGGCCCGTCGCCGCGCGCGGCGGACGATCTCCAGATCGCCAGCGCTAGCGCGGCGCAGCCGATCGCGCAGACGTCGCCTGACTGCACCACGCCGGCGCCCGTCAGCTCGGCAGCGCAACCCGCCACGGCGACGGGCGCCGCGACTGATCAGGCCGCGCCGTCGGATGGTGCCTCCAGCGGCTTCTTCGCCGGTGTCGCAGACTGGCTCCAGCTGGCCTGGCAAACAAACGTCGTCGGCCAGGCGACCGGCACCGGTAGCGTGACGTTGTTTGACGTGACCGTCCAGGACCAGTTGCCCAGCGGCCTCACGTTCGTCAGCGCCTCGGGCGGTGGCACCTATGACTCTGGCAGCCGCACCATCACCTGGCTGCTCAGCACGCTCGATCCGGGCGCGAGCGCGACCGTCAGCTACACCGTGACCATGGACGCCCCCGGTTACTGGACCAATGGCGCCTGCGCGGCGGCAGCAGACCAGTCGGGCAACCCCGTCGGGCCGAGCTGCGATGCCGTGACCGTGACCGGCGGTCAGCCGACTCCAACGCCGACCAGCACGCCGCAGCCAACCAGTACGAGTGCGCCACCTGGCCCGCCAGCACCCACCAGCACCAGTACGCCAACACCCACCAGCACCATCACGCCAACGCTGGCGCCAGGCGCGCCAACCCGCACGCCGACGCTCACGCCAACCCCGACGCTGACACCCACATCCACACCCACGTCAACAGCGGCGCCGGTCGGACCGCAGCCGCCGACGCCGACACCAACCCTGACCTCAGCGGAGCAGCAGGTGGAGGTGGATGTGATCGAGATTGTGCGCGAGCGCGAGCAGGGCGCACCGCAAGTGCCAGTTCAGGTGCCCGGCACGTAGGTCTCGGACGTTCTCGCGTTCATCGTGTGGGGGTTGCGCACCCCCTGAATTGGCAATCATGACTGCTGACTTGAGACGCCATGCCGTACGGCCCACACGGCGACCTGTGCGCGCGAGCGCAGGTCCAGCTTGGTCATGATGTGCTCCAGGTGATTGGAGGCTGTTTTTTCGCTGATGGTGAGGTTCGCCGCGATCTCACGATTTGATAGACCGCGCGCGAGCAGACGCACCACCTCCACTTCGCGCGGCGAGAGCTTGCTCGGGACATCAGTCCGGCCACCGGTTTCGTCGGTTCGCGGAGTGTCTGCAAGCGA
This sequence comes from Chloroflexota bacterium, assembly GCA_019247135.1. The sequence continues at coordinate 4,596 of JAFAPL010000275.1, forward strand.
CTCGGCCAGTGCCAGCGCCTCGACCAGGCTTCGCCCTCGACCACGCTCGCGTGCCACGCGCCAGGTTCGCTCCGGCAGCGCCGCGGCCGCGCGGGCGCGGTCGTGCTCGGAGTCGGCGAGGTCGGCAGGTGCGATCGGCGCACCGAGTGCTTCGTACGCCGCCTCACTTGCGCCGAACAACTCCGCCACTTGCTCCGGCGGGGCCGTCTCCACCGCAAGCCCGGCCAGTGCGAGCAGGCATTCGAGCAAGCCCTGCTTGTTACTGATATCGCGCTGGATATTCAGACTTTCGAGAATCAGGCGCCGCCCCTCGGCGAAGTCACCGCGAGCGCGCGCTGTCTGGCCAAGCTTATGCAGACACGAGGCGATCCCAGGCAGCCCATGCACGTTTCGCCACAGCGAAAGGCTTTCGGAATACAACCGCTGCGCTGCGTCGAGATCACCTTCGAGCCGTGCCAGATCGCCGAGTCGGTTGAATGAATCCGCCTCGTGATCTCTGACGCCGTGTTCGCGACAAAGCCGTAGACAGGCCTCGAACTGTCGCCGCGCGCTGGCGTAATCGCCAGTGTGGTATCCAACCATACCCAGATCGCCAACCAGCGGCACACCACCGACAGGGTCGTTCAGCCGCGTATGCGCGTCCAGGCTCCGCTCGTAAAACACGCGAGCACCGGCATGATCGCGACCCTCAAACAGGACATGCCCGACCAGGTGGAAGGCGTCTGCCAATCCACGCAGGTCGTCGAGTTGCGTGAACAGCGCGGCGCTTTCGTCCAGGTGGAGATGGGCAGGTGCGTAGTCACCCTGTCGCCATTCGAGCGCGCCCAACCCCAGCAGCGCTCGCGCGCGCGCAACTGACACGCGTACGGGCGCGACCTCGAGGGCACGCGTCAGCCAGAGACGCGCCTCGCCAGGTGTCGTGCTGTAGTGCAACCAGAAGAACCACAAGGTGCCGCACAGGTCCAGGGCGTCGTCGAGGTCCTGGGGCTCCCAAGCGGCCGCGAGGCCGCGCCGTGGGTCCTCCGTCTCGCGTGAGTCCCGCAGCGCCCACGCCAGGACTGCGCGGATGTTGTTCATCTCGAGCGCGATGAGCGCGTGCATGCGTTCCTGGTCGGCGCCGCGCGCCAGCGCGGCTTGATCCGCCAGCCGGCGAAAATATCGAGCGTGCGCGCGGCGCATGGGCGCCTCTTCTCCGGCGCGTATCAGTTGCTCGAGCGCGAACTCTCGCACAACGTACAGCATCTCGAAACGCGGGTCGGCCCCATCCTGATCAGACCTGCGTATCAGGCTGTGGTCGAACAATGCGGACAGTGCCTCGAGCGCATCAGTGCCGGGCATGTCGTCGAGACACACGTGTTCTGCCGCGGTAAGAGAGAAGCCGCCGGCGAAAACCGATAATCGCCGCAAGAGCACTTGCTGATCAGGTGAGAGGAGGTCGTAACTCCACGCCACGGCGTCCCGCATGGTGCGCAGTCGGGTCGGTACGTCCTGCGCCGAGCTTGAAAGCAGCGGGAGACCTGGCTGCATGCGCTCCAGCAACGCCTCTGGCGCGAGCATCCGCAACCGCGCGGCGGCCAGCTCGATCGCTAACGGCAAGCCGTTGAGCTTGCTGCAGATGTCGATCACGCTGGCCGTATTGCCATCGGTAAGCGCGAACTCGCCGCAGGCTGCGCGCGCTCGACTGAGAAATAGCTGGACGGCTTCGTACTGCTCGATCTCCTCACGCGCGTAGGCGTGGTGACGATCAGGCACGCTCAACGTCGGAACCGGCAGCAGGTACTCCGATGACAGCCGCAGCGGTGTTCGGCTGGTTGCCAGTACAGCGAGGCCGGGACACGCTGCAAGAAGCTCAGGAATAACCTGTCCGGCCGCGAGCACGTGCTCGAAATTGTCGAGCACCAGCAAGACGCTCCTGGTGCCCATAGCGGCTGCCGTGCCCGCGATCAGGTCGGTGCCGGTCGTGTCGGCGATGTCGAGCGCCGCGGCGATCAGGCCTGGCACGAGTTGGGCATCTGAGATTGGCGCCAGAGACACGAAACGGGCGCCGTCCGGGAAAACAGCCGCCGCCCGAGCGGCGACGGCAATCA
>JAFAPL010000304.1 GCA_019247135.1 Chloroflexota bacterium
CGGGCCAGCATCCATCGGGTCCGGCTCCGCGCGCTCACAGCCGCGAAGCCAGTCAGTGGCGGCTTGATCACCGGCCATTACCGCGGCTTCGAATGAATCGTCCGGCAGCATCTGTTCGGAGTCGCCGTGGCGATTGCGCAGCTCAGAGCTTCTGAATTCATGCTGCCCAGGGGAACCGACTCTGCCGCTGTGCATCCTGATTTGGAACGGATTCACCTCTTGCATCCAGCGTGCGACCGCTTGCCAGCAGTGCCCGTTGAAGTCGCGCGCGATATCTGGGTAGGGCAATGAAAAGGCCGTACTCGCGTTGCGTGACTCCGAGCGGACCACCGCATCGAGAGCACCGAGCCGGTGCGGCGCTCCATCGGGTGAGTTCCACGAGACGACAATCGCCGCAGGTGCGGCGTTGCTCGTCGGCCGACAGGTTGATCCGGCGTCCGAAACGCCCGGTCCAGGCGGCGCTATCAATGCTGACGACCGCATCCGGCAGGTAGCCCGTCTGCTGGATGACGTCGAGTTTACCCCAAACAGGTGGAGCGGCAACCGCGGCAGGACTTGAGCCACCTGGCTGACGATGCTGCGGATGTAAGCAAGCGAGTTGCGTCGGCAGAGACTGCCAAGGCAGACACGAAACGAGCCGGCCAGGCCGCGCCTTGCGTATACCTCCCGCAGGTCATACACCCACGCGGCGATGTCGATGGCATGACGCAAGTAGTCGTCCACGTGCTGGCCCTGCAGGACCGGACACCAGCACCAGGCTGCGTCCAGATAGTCGCTCAGCACATCGACGGCTGTGTTGGTTGTCGCGACCTGACGGCGTCTGACTTCGGACGCACCGACGTTCTCACACGGCCAATCCGGCAGAACCGCCCAACTCACGGCTGGTCCGAGCGCGCGTATCCACGACACGTACTGCTCGGCCGTGAAGTGAAAGCCCGGTTGGAGCTGATGCTGCGCGAGCGTGTAGCTGCCGCAGTCGATCGCGACATGCGTGAGCTGTGAAGGCAATCGTGGCGGTCGATTGAGTTGCACGTCGGACCGCCACCAGCTCGCAAGGGGCAGGAGATACGGAAGATCCTGGAGATAGGGTTTCAGCGTGGAAGCATCCAGGGTGGCGTAGAACGTGAGGTCCACCGAGGCCTAGCCTTGCTGGCGGTCCGGTTGGCTACTCGGTCGGCGCGCTAGCGGATTGACAAATATCTTCCTCTTGTCAGGCGTGCGCCGGAGATCACTTCGCCATCCATCAGGGCAGTGCGAAGCCGAGCCTTGTCCACCGAAGTCACCACACGCTTGAACGCGTCGGGTAACGCATCTTCGTCGAGGATCTCAGCTGCGGGCGGCCCCTCACGTACGGCGACGACAGCCACCGCGGTCTGAATGCGATCGACGCCGAGCGCCAGCAAATTCTGAAGAAGGTACTCGCGAAGCCAGGTCGCGTGCGCCTTGGCCGTTCTGGCGTGGGCTGCAATACGATCGGCCTCAGATTGCGCCGCGTTGGCGCGGGCCTCGAACTCGCGCACCAGCGCAGCGATTGCTCCCGCTTTGCCTTCTATGGCAGCGGCGGATCGATCCAGCCGCTGCTGGACCTGAGCCAGACCGTCCAGATCGGATGGATCGGCGTCGATCAACAGGTCCGCAACCTGCAGGAATTCATCGGTGAGGCGGGCGAGTGTCAGCGGCAGCGTATCCCCGCTTACGTCAGCAGCGAGGGTTGATAGGAGCGCAGGTTTTGGCAAGGCGCCTCCAGGGTTCTCAATTGGTAATGCGAATGCCTGGCATTCGTGTCCGATGACTTACGAGTACAGGCCGGTGGCGGGACGCGACCTGAACGCGCGGCGGTCGCCGGGCCGAGTAGCCTCCACCAGCAGTTTGGACGCGCGCTCGCGAGTTGGGCCCTAGTCGGAGAGAAACTCCGATTCGAGTGCGTACGTGAGGAACCACAGCCAGCGGGCACGTACCGCGTGTGGTGCGTTCATCCGCAGGCGAGTGACGGTGGCTCGGCCGATGTCGTTCTTGGCCACAATGCGGGCCGCCTCAGAGGTTGGCGAAAGCACAAAATCGAAGCACGCGTTCCACTCATCGATGCGCGGATTGAACAGACGCACCGGTTGACCGCCAGGATGGAGTTG
>JAFAPL010000494.1 GCA_019247135.1 Chloroflexota bacterium
GTGGCATCGTTATTGCGCTAAGTCACCACTCCTGAAGGCGAAATAACCCCGCACATTTCAGGAGCACATCACACAATGTCCATACCGGGGACAGACACCGAAGCCCCGCAGATCCCGCACATCGAACCCGCAACCGGTACCGGCACCATCGAGGCGGCCGTAGAAGGGGAACCGAACCCGGTCAAGCGTTTTCTCAAGGTGCTCGGGCCCGGCCTGATCACCGGCGCGTCCGACGACGATCCCTCGGGCATCGGCACTTACGCCGTGGCTGGCGCGTCGTATGGCTTCGCGACCCTGTGGACGGCGCCCGTCACGCTGGTGCTGGCGGCAGCGGTCCAGTTCATCTGCGCCAAAGTTGGCATGGTTTCAGGTCGCGGGCTGGCGGGCGTCTTGCGCCTGCACTACCCTCGCCCGCTGCTGTACCTCGCGGTGGCCGGTTTGCTGGTGGCGAACACGATCAACGCTGGCGCTGACATCGGCGCGATCGCGGCCGCCGTCAATCTGCTGGTGCCAATCCCGATTCCCGTACTGATCGTGCCCGCGACTGCGGCGATCCTGGCCCTGCAGATCTTCGGCTCGTACCGACTGATCGCGCGCATCTTCAAGTGGTTGACGCTGGCGCTGTTTGCGTACATCGGTTCGGCGCTGCTGGCGCGCCCGAACCTTGGCGAGGTCCTGCGCGGCACGTTCGTGCCCACGATCAGCCTCGACCCGAGCTTCCTTGCGACGCTCGTAGCCATCCTGGGTACGACGATTTCGCCGTATCTGTTCTTCTGGCAGGCGAGCCAGGAGGTCGAAGAGGAAGTGGAGATGGGGCGCATCCACCTCCACCAGCGCAAAGGAGCCACCGACGCGGAGCTGAAGTATGCCGCCGTCGACGTGAACACCGGGATGGTGCTCTCGGAGGCGGTCATGTACTTCATCATCCTGGCGACCGGCGCCACACTGTTCAAAGCTGGAAATACCAACATCAGCAGCGCGGCCGATGCTGCGGTCGCGCTCGAGCCGCTGGCCGGCCCGGCGGCCGAACTACTGCTAGCTGTAGGCCTGATCGGCGCTGGTTTTCTCGCCGTGCCGATTCTCACAGGCTCGGCCGCATATGCCCTTTCCGAGGCGTTTGGTTGGAAGCTTGGGCTGAATAAACATATCGCGAGCGCCAAGCAGTTCTATGGAGTGATCATCGCCGCGACCGTTATCGGTATGTTGATCAACTTCATTGGCATCAATCCGATCGACGCCCTGTTCTGGACGGCGGTTATCAATGGCTTTGTTGCGCCGCCTTTGATGGTGTTGATCATGCTCGTTGCCAACAACCGCGACGTCATGGGGCGCCGCATCAACTGCTGGCAGACCAACGTCCTGGGCTGGCTCGCCACGGCCCTGATGTTCGCGGCGGCGGTCGCGTTGCTGATTACCTGGAACCAGGGCAGCTAGCGCGCGGCGGCGACCAGATTCGGCACGTTGTGCCGGGCTGACGTCTGGCCTTCGAGGAACCATGGCTCGGTCGACGTGATCGTCACGTCGACGAGCTGACCCGCCAGGGGGCGCGGATCCGCGAAGTGCACGAGCTTGTTCGTGCGTGTGCGGCCGTACCAGCGGCCTTTGGCGGTTCCTTCCACGAGCACTTCAACTGCTCGACCGAAATAACGCGCGTTGATGTCGGTAGCGATCCGCTTCTGCAGCGCTTCGACCGCGTGCAACCGCCGGCGCTTCTCCTCGCGCGGCACGTCGTCGATCATCTGGGTCGCGGCGACCGTCCCCGGCCGAGGTGAATACATCGCGACGTGCACCACGTCGAAGTGGAACTCGTCGAGCATGCGCAACGTGTTGTCAAATTCGCGGTCACTCTCGCCGGGAAAGCCGACGATGATGTCCGTGGACAATCCGATGTCTGGTATCCGTTCGCGAAGTTTGCCGATCAACTGCCGGTAATGATCGACCACATAGCCGCGGTGCATGCGTCTTAGCACCTCGTCGTCGCCCGACTGGATCGGGAGGTTGACGTCTTCGCACACGGTCGGCAGTTCGGCAACCGCATCGATCAGATCGCGTCCAAAGTCACCCGGATAGCTGGTGAGAAAGCGAATGCGTTCGAGACCTTCGACCTGGTCCAGCAGACGCAGCAGGTCACTCAGCAGCACCCGCGGCTTCAAGTCGCGCCCGTAACGCTCGACGATCTGGCTCAGCAGCACCACTTCGCGGGTCCCGCGTTCCACCAGGCGTCGCACCTCGTCGACGATCACCAGAGGCGGCCGGCTGCGCTCGCCGCCGCGCGTGTGCGGCACGATGCAATACGTGCACGACCTATTGCAGCCCTGGTGGATGGTCACACCCTCGGAGATGCCAGGAATGCGCACCGCCTGCTCTGGATCGAATCGGTAGCGCTCCCCCAGGTCGACCAGGTCCAGCAGTCGATCGCGGATGGTGAGGTCCTGGCCCGGCTCGGCGATCAGGTCGACGAACGGGTAGCGCGCGCGCCAGTCGGGGATGTCGCTGACGCAGCCAGCGACGACGACTTTCAGGTCGGGTCGGGTGCGCTTCATGTGCTGAAGCGCGTGCAACTGGCCGTGCACACGGTCTTCGGCGCCCTGACGGACCACGCACGAGTACAGCACAACGAGATCCGCCTCGTGCGGACCAGCGGCCTGAACGAGGCCGTACTGCTCGAGGCTCTCGCCGAGCCGTCGCGAATCGGCGACGTTCATCTGACAGCCGATGGTCCAGATATGGAAGCCCGCCATTGGTCGAGGGCCGAATTATAGGGGCGTTCGGTGGCCCGCCCGGCGTGTCGTCGGCGATGTGCCCAGGGCGAGATCGACTGCTTCTTTATAATGCCCGGCGCCGTGGCCCAGTTCGAGCTCGTTGCTGACTTCAAACCGACCGGTGATCAGCCACAGGCCATCGAGGCCCTGAGCCGCGGGATCAAAGGTGGCCTCAAACACCAGACCCTGCTCGGCGTGACTGGATCCGGCAAGACGTACTCGATGGCCAACGTCGTCCAGCAGATCCAGAAGCCGACCCTGGTCATGGCGCACAACAAGACGCTGGCCGCGCAGCTCGCAAGTGAGTTCAAGGAGTTCTTCCCCAACAACGCGGTCGAGTACTTCGTCTCCTACTACGACTATTACCAGCCCGAGGCGTACATCCCGCGCACTGACACGTACATCGAGAAGGACACGCTGGTCAACGAGGACATCGAGCGGCTACGCCACTCGGCCATGCAGTCGCTCTTGACGCGGCGGGACGTGCTCGTGGTTGCCTCAGTGAGCTGCATCTACGGTCTGGGCGATCCCGAGGAGTACGGACAGAACTCGGTGAAGATGACGGTCGGCGAGATCTACAAGCGCGACAAGATTCTTCGCCGATTGACCGATATCTATTACGAGCGGAACGACTACGACCTGTCAGCCGGAAAGTTCCGCGTTCGGGGCGACACGCTGGAAGTCCATCCCGCATCGCAAGAGATCGTCGTGCGCGTGTCGTTCTGGGGCGACGAGCTCGAGCGCATCACTGAAGTCGACCCGCTCACGGGGGAGGTCCTGGCCGAGCGGAACAGCGTGGAGATCTATCCAGCACGTTACTTCGTCACGAGCCGGCAGAAGCTGCAAGCCGCGCTGCAGGACATCGCGGGCGAGCTCGAGGAGCAGGTCAAACTCTTCGAGGAGCAGGACAAACTGCTCGAAGCCCAGCGCCTGCGCCAGCGCACGCAGTATGACATGGAGATGCTCGAGCAGACCGGCTTCTGCGCAGGCGTCGAGAACTACTCGCGTCACCTCTCACGGCGCGAGCCGGGCAGCACGCCATGGACGCTGCTCGACTATTTCCCGGACGACTACGTCTGCTTCGTCGACGAGTCGCACATGACCATTCCGCAGGTGCGCGGCATGTACAACGGCGACCGCGCGCGTAAGGAGGTGCTGGTCGACTTCGGCTTCCGTTTGCCCAGCGCGCTCGACAACCGCCCGTTGATGTTCCACGAATACGAGGCGCGACTGAACCAGGCGCTGTACGTGTCAGCAACGCCCGGACCGTACGAGCTGGCCGTGTCGCGTATTCCGGGCAGCGATCGTGAGCCGCCGTCCTGCTTCAGCGTGCCGGACTGGGAACGACGTTTGCCGAGCAGCGAGACTGCGTCGGCTGGTGCGAGCGTCCGCATCTACGGCGGGGAGCAGCTGATTCGTCCGACTGGGCTGCTGGATCCCGAGATCACGGTCAAGCCAACGCGCGGACAGATCGACGACTTGATGGAGCAGATTTCGCATCGCGTCGCGCGCGGTGAACGCGTGCTCGTGACCACGTTGACCAAACGCATGGCGGAGGATCTGGCCGACTTCCTGCGTGAAGCGAACGTGAAGGTGCACTACCTGCATTCTGAGATCGACACGCTCGAGCGCGTCGAGATCCTGCGGGATTTGCGCCTCGGTGTTTACGACGTGGTGGTCGGCATCAACCTGCTGCGCGAGGGGCTGGACCTGCCGGAGGTGTCGCTGGTCGCCATTCTGGACGCCGACAAAGAAGGCTATTTGCGATCGAACTCGTCGCTGATTCAAACGATCGGACGGGCCGCGCGGCACGTGGACGGTCAGGTGATCATGTATGCCGACGGCGTCACCGAAAGCATGCGGCGCGCGATCGACGAGACGTATCGGCGGCGGGCGAAGCAGCAGGCGTACAACGAGGCGCACGGGCTCACGCCGGTGGGCATCCGCAAGGCGATTCGAGACATCACGGCGCGGGTACGCGCCATGGCTTCGGAGAAGCCTTCTGAGGAGACGTCGACTGCGCGTGCGGCGGCGGAGCTGCCGAAGGACGAGCTGTATCGGCTGATCAGGGATCTCGAGGTGCAGATGAAGGAGGCCGCGCGGGCGTTGGAGTTCGAGCGCGCGGCGATCTTGCGTGATCAGATTCTCGAGCTGCGTCGCACGTTGGCGACTGAAGAGCCCGAACGGATCGTGCCGCGCGAGTTCACCCGTCAGGTCAAGACACGGCGCTCGGGCTAACGCGAACGCGCCTGTACGGTTCGAAAGGTGTTGACACCCGAGCACCCGCCAGTCTTCCGCGGTGCATTCGCCGCCGGCGTGTGGTCGAGAAAACCCGGGCTAGAACGCATGTACGGCAGTAGAATGCGTGGCGGGACAGGCAGCTGATCAGTGCCTCTCGATCAGATCGAAATCCGCGGCGCGCGGCAGCACAACCTCAAAAA
>JAFAPL010000503.1 GCA_019247135.1 Chloroflexota bacterium
TCCCTAGCGGGCTGGTTCCGAGCGCCATGACCGGGCGCCTGCAACACACCGCCCTCGGCGAGCAGATCCCCGCGCGCCGCGATCGGCGGCACCTCGGGTTGGCCGCGGCTGGCTGAGGAGCATTCCACAGGGCAGAGGCTGGCCGGGGCGTCTTGTTCGGGTGCCTGGCGTGAGCTATATTCGAGCCGATTCGGCCTGACTGGGGGGCGCGACGATGAGGGATGTGAGACCCGTGCCGTCGGGAAGTGGAGTTTCTCGGAAATCCTTCCTGGCTGGGGGCGCCGTAGCGCTGAGCACACTTCTCTCGGCCTGCAATCTGATGCAGCCAGAGTCGGGCTCGCGGACAGCCGCGCCGGCCGCGCCGGCCGCGCCAGCCGCGCCAGAGTCGACTCAGGCGCCAGCGGTGGGCACCGGCACGCAGCCGCAAAGTGGTGGCGGCAAACTCGAGCAGGTGCTTGGCCGCGGGAGGGTGATTGTCGGCACCGATAGCGCTACCCCGCCTTTCTGCTTCAAGGACGCCGACGGGAACTGGACCGGCTTCGACATCGAGTTTGCCAGGCAAATAGCGGTCGGCCTGTTTGACAAACCTGATGCCATCGAGTTCGTCGACGAGCAACCGTCTTCGCGGATTCCAAATCTTCAAGCCGATAAGGTGGACTTCGTTATTCAGGCCATGACCATCACTGCGCAACGGGCGCAGCTGGTGCATTTCACAAATCCGTACTATCGCGACGCGGTCAATATCGTCCTGCCCAAGGGCTCACAGTACGACAACTACACGCAACTGGGAGGCGCTCAGCACAAGGTCGCCATCCTGCAGAACCGCGATGCCGAGGCCGGAGTCCACCAGTACATGCCAGACTCGCAGGTATTGCAGTTCGATACCCAGGCCGCGGCGGTGCTGGCGGTGGAGTCGGGCCGGGCGGATGCCGCCATGGTGGAACATCCGATGGCGATGTACATGGCCGCGCAGAATCCGGACAAGTTCAAAGCCGGGTCTCAGCCATACGGCCCGAACAATTTCGGACTCGCCGTCCGCGCCGGCGACTGGCAGTGGCTCCAGTGGCTCAACACCACGATCAACGACCTGATCACGGGCCAGCAGTATCCGCAGTTCGCCGCGATCTATAAGAAGTGGTTCGGAGAAGACCCACCCGCGCCCAAACCAGGCTCCCCGCTGGCCTAGGCCTCGCGCCCGCGACCTGTGTACAGGCTGGACTGGAGCGTCGTCTGGCGCAATTCTGATCTGCTCGTCGAGGGGCTGGCGGTCACGCTGGAGCTGTCCCTCGTCGCGCTGGTCTTCAGCGTACTGATCGGGATAGTGGCAGCCTACGCCCGGCTGTCCTCTCATCCCGCGGTTTCGGGCGCGGCTGCCGCCTACGTGGAGTCCGTTCGCAACATTCCGCTGCTGCTGATAATGTTCTTCGTTTACTTTGGCCTACCGGCCTTCGCGGTCACCTTGACCGAACGGCTTTCGGCGGTGCTTGCGCTGAGCCTGTATTCCGGCGCCTACATGACAGAGATCTTCCGCGCCGGCATTCTGGCGATTGGACGGGGCCAGATAGAGGCGGGCCAGGCGCTGGGCATGACTGGCTTCCAGATCAGCCGCTCGGTGGTGCTCCCTCAGGCATTTCGAGTCGTGCTGCCGTCGCTCGGGAATCAGCTGATCTCGCTCATCAAAGACTCCTCCCTGGCGGTCGCCATCTCTGTGCGCGAGCTGACGTACGCCGCCGTTCGGATCAATGACATTTCCTGGCGCATCGTGGAGGTCTACTCCGTGATAGCGGCCATTTACCTGGGAGTGACGTATACCGTCGCGCTCGGGCTGCGCGTCGTCGAACGCGAGCTCCGGAAACGGACCTGACGGGCGATGGATTTGCAGGTCATCCTCGACGGTTGGAAGCTCATGGGCCCTGGCCTGGTCATGACGATTTTCGTGTCGATTTCGGTCATGATTCTCGGATTGGCCGTGGGGCTGTTCGGCGGTCTCAGTTTGCTGTATGGCCCACGGCCGCTGCGCTTCGTTGTGCGCGCCTACGTGGACGTCGTGCGCGGGACACCTCTGCTGGTACTGGTCTTCTTGATCTTTTATGGCATTCCGGCCGTCGGCATACCAGTGCCGAACCTGCTCGCGGCGGTGATTGCGCTGGGCGCTTTCGCGGGCGCCCAGATCAGCGAGCTGGTGCGGGGTGGCATCAGCTCGCTTCCCAAGGGACAGAGCGACGCGGCAATGGCGCTGGGCCTGACGTTCTGGCCGCGGTTATTCAGGGTTGTCTTGCCCCAAGCAGTGGGACGTATTCTTCCACCCCTGGTGAACACTACCGTCGAAGTGGTCAAGGGCTCGTCACTCGTGTCACTGGTCAGCATCGTCGAATTGACGCTGGCCACCCAGCAGGTTGTCCAACGCGTACAGAAGCCGGTGCCGCTCTATCTCGCCGCGGCGCTGCTCTACTTCGTCGTTAACACCGTCGTGTCAAACGGCG
>JAFAPL010000526.1 GCA_019247135.1 Chloroflexota bacterium
GATCACGACCAGCCGTGTGGCGCTGAGGCGAACGCGGCCAAGCTGCTGGGCGGCGACGCCGGTTTCCGAGCGTGTGACGCGGCCCTGCAAACGCTCGGTGGGTTCGGCTACTCGCGCGAGTTCCACGTGGAACGCGTGTGGCGCGAAGTGCGCCTGTTCCGCATCGCGCCGATCTCTCAGGAGATGGTCCTCAATTACTTAGCGGAACGTGTCCTGAACTTACCCAAGAGTTATTGAATTTGTTTGGAACGGAGCCGCTCATGAGCGGCTCCGCACGGCGGATCATGATCCGCCGTGGCCAGGCGATCATGATCGCCTGGCAACACTATGCCGATGTTCCCAGCCGATCATGATCGGCTGGGCAGGTTGGCGCATGCGCCAACCTGGGAGCCCGAGCATGCTCGGGCTCCATCTAACCAACGCATATCGGGCCAACAATTGCGATAATGCGAAGTAATGGCAGCCGCGAATCCCGCCCTGGCGTTGCCCCGAGCCGTAGAGCGGCCGCGGTTCGGACTCGCCTACAAGTGGCTCGTCCTGATCGCCATGCTGCCAGGCATGACCGTCTTCCTGCTCGACGTCACCATCGTCAACGTCGCGCTGGCCAAGCTCGGCTCCGTCTTCGACGTCGACGTCGCCACCGTCCAGTGGGTCATCACCGGCTACGCACTCGCCAGCGGCATCGCCACGCCGATGGCGAGCTTCATCGAAGGCCGCTTCACCATGAAGCGCGTCTGGGTAATGGCGATCGCGACCTTCACCGCCGCGAGCGCCCTGTGCGGCCTCGCGCCAGCGTTCTGGGTGCTCGTGTTCGGCCGGATCCTGCAGGGCTTCGCCGGCGGCATGCTCATCCCCATCGCGATCAGCACCCTGTTCCAGGCATTCCCGCCCAACGAACGCGGTGCCGCCATGGGCTTCTTTGCCATCCCGATGGTCGCGGGCCCAGCCTTCGGGCCGACCATCGGCGGCTACATCGTCACGCATTGGGACTGGCGACTGGTGTTCTTCGTGAACGTGCCCGTCGGCATCGCTGCCGTCACGCTCGCCATGCTGTGCCTGCATCCCGGCAAGCCCCGCCTCGGCATCCGCTTCGACACGATCGGTGCCATCCTTTCGTCGACGGCCTTCGGACTGACCCTGTATGGCCTGTCCAGAGTGAGCGCGGACGGTTGGAGCGCCCTCAGCGTTCGAGGTCTGATCGGCACTGGCCTGACGGCGCTCGTGGCCTTCCTGTTCTGGGAATTTCGTCAGGAGCAGCCGTTACTGGACGTACGCCTGTTCCTCAATCCCCTGTTCCTGAATGCCAACATCGTCGGCTGGGTCAGCACCATCGCGCTGTTCGGCGCCGAGTTCATGCTGCCGCTCTACCTGCAGAACCTGCGCGGGCTGTCCGCGCTCGACACCGGCCTGCTGTTGATGCCGCAAGGCCTCGCCGTCGCGGTGTCCGGGCCAATCGCCGGTCGCCTGGTCGACAGGATCGGTGCCCGCTGGATCGTGCTGGTGGGCTTCGCATTGTTGAGCTTCAACACGTTCCAGCTCTCACAGATCACGCTGACCACAGGTTTCGACGAGCTGAAGTTACTGCTGGTCGTGCGTGGCGTCGCGCTCGGGTGCACCATGCAGCCGACGCAGCTCACCGCCATGTCAGCCGTCGCGCCGCGTCTGCGAACCAACGCCAGCTCACTGAACAACGCGATGCGTAATGTGTTTCAGTCGTTCGGTATCGCAATGCTGTCGACCATCGTTCAGACGCAGACAACCGTCCACACGACCATCCTCGAATGGAACGTGCGTCAGGACACCATGCCTGGCCAGTTCCTCAACCAGTTGACCAATCACCTGGAGGTCAACAACAGCTTGCCGGACCCGGCCGCGACCGTCGCGGCGATGGAGATCATGGTCGGCCAGATCACCCAGCAAGCGGCGGTCCTCGCGTTTGGCGATGCATATCGTGTGACGTTCGTGGCCGCGGTGCTCGCCTTCTTCCTGGGCATGCTGCTACCTGGCAAACGCTCGGCCGCCCAACGCTCGCCCGACGAAGCGGTGGCGATGGGCCACTGACAGCCTTGCCTGATCCGCACAACCTCCAGCGATTCGTCGATGCACAGAACGCGGGTGGGACGTACGACGAAGCGCTCGCGGAAGTGCGACGAGGGCGCAAGACGTCGCACTGGATGTGGTTCGTCTTTCCCCAGATCGCGGGCCTGGGCCAGAGTCCCATGTCGCGCACCTACGCCATCTCGTCACTGGAGGAAGCGCGCGCATACTTGCGCCATCCGGTGCTCGGTCCCCGATTATTGGAGTGCGCGAGCGCCGTCGCGAACAGTCAGGCAGCCAGTGCCGAAGCTATTTTCGGCGGCATCGATACGCAGAAACTCCGCTCTTCAATGACGCTGTTTTTCCGCGCCGACCAGTCACAGCTCGTCTTCAAGGCAGTCCTGGATCGCTATTTCGGAGGAGCTGTGGACTCCGCTACTGACCAGCTGATCCGGTCGTCCACGTAATCAGCATTTCGCGCACACCCTCCGGCCACCGCACGTGATATCCGCGTTTGTCCACGACGAACAGCTCGTCGAAGTGCTCGTCAAGCTGCTCGCGCGCCTGTTGCGCATCGACGGAGCCGTGTAGCTGGACAGCGCGGAGTGCGCGCTCGAGCATGCCGTCGCGCGTCGGCTCTGCTAACCACGTGTAGTTCTGGCGCATGGGCAACGGCAGCACGCGAACGTCGGGCAAGATGCCCATGTCCCAGAGCACCGCCAGCAGCTCACGATGGCCTGGCGGAGCTTCGAACGGTCCGCCGAATACCAGCTGGTAGACGTTTGCCCCCATGTGAGGTGGCGGCACACTCCAGAGGCCGATGAGCACGCGCCGACGCGCCGCTGCTTCCAGCGCACGAACGAACGGCACAATGTCGCGCACGAAGTACGTCACGTGTGTCGTCAACACAACGTCGCCAGAGATATCCGGTGCCGGCCAGACGGACTCCACGAATCGGGCGTTGGTAATTCCCGATTCAGCGGCAGTCCGCTCGAACTGTGCGCGCATTGCCGCGGACGGGTCGACGTTGATCACCTCCCGACACCGCGACGCCAGCGCCAGACCAATACGGCCGGCCCCGCCGCCGACGTCCACCACCGTGTCGTCTGGGTCGATGTAGCTGGCGAGTGCTTCGAGGTTAGCGTCCGCCACACGCCGCGGGTCGGCACGCGCCTGTTCGGCGATGGCTGGCGACCACTCGTCGCCGCCCGCTCCACCGCGCCAGCGCAGCCGCATGTCTTCGAAAGCAGCAACCCGAGCGGCGTACTCGTCGGCGGGCGTGATCACCATCATGGCGCGGTCCCAGGATAGTCGGGCCGAGCTTCCTGAAGATCCGGGACGGCTGCCCGTTTCGCCCGGGACACGCATCGGAGGAACCTGAAGGCGAACCCGACAACGGGTCACCACCCAAATGAGGAGAACCCTCCGCATGGATCGTCCAACCACCTGGGAGCGCCTGAGCTCGGTATGCGGCGCTTTGTTCGCGGCCCTTCAGATCGCCGCGACGGCATACTTCCTGATCGTCCTCGCGCCTCATCTGCCTCCACTCGACGCGCCACTGGAGCAGCAAGGCCAGTTTTATTCGCAGTACACGTTTGAAAACGCGCTGGTCGCGTACTTGTCCGTGCTGCCGATGCCTTTCTTCCTCGTGTTCCTTGGCGGAGTGTTCGCCTTGCTCCGGCGGATCGAAGGCGGCGTTGGCGCGCTCACCGCGACCGCGCTGGCGGCCGGCGTGTCGGTCGCGATCATCTGGCCAATCGGCATCGTGGTCGCCGACTCGGGCCAGGGCCTGTCGCACCAGGGTCTCGCCCCGCTCGCCGTGATGGCGTTCGACGGCGTCGCGCAGTTGTCGCTCGCGCTGAGCGCGCTCGCCGGCGCGGTACTCCTGGTCACCATCGCCGCGGGCGTCCTGTCAGCCGATGGACTGCCGCGCTGGCTCGCCTATTCCGCCGTCGTCCTGGCCGTGGTGAATCTGATCGGCTCGGTCACCCTGCTCAATGCGTCCCTGTACCCGATCCTGGCGATCGGCACACTCCTGTTCGACATCTGGGTCGCCGCGTTGAGCGGTATGCTCCTGCGACGTGTCACAGCCAGCCGCCCAGGCCGTCTCGCCGAGCGTGCCAGCCTGGCTGCCTGAGCGCCAGAGTCTGACCCGTCCTGTGGCCTGGACGCTGTGGATCATCACAGCGCTCCAGGTCGCTTTCGGGTTCGTGCTCGGCGCGCTCGACCACCTCGACGTGCGCGGCCTGTTCGCTGACTACCTCATTGCGCTCGCATGTGGGGCGCTCGCGTTCGCGTCCATGGGCGTGCTGGTCGTGACCCGTCAGCGTGCAAACCCGATCGGCTGGATCTTCTGCGTCCTCGGCGTGGGCTTCGGAACTGGATGGATGACCGAGTACGCCCGCCTCGGGCTCGTCACGGCTCCGGGAAGCCTGCCCGCCGCCGAGTTGGTGAACTGGGTCAACCGGTGGCTGTGGATGCCTCTTCTGGCGCTGGTCGCCGTCTACCTGCCGTTACTGTTCCCGGACGGTCGTCTGCCGTCGAGGCGCTGGCGGTTAGCGGCCGGACTCGCCGCCGTTGCGACGGCGAGCATGGCCGTCAACTTCGCCATCGCGCCAGGGCCAGTGGACGCGAGTGAGCCCGACCTGCCGAACCCATTCTCGCCTGACTGGGCACCCGCGGTTCTGCCCATCCTGACGCGGATCGCGACGCTGCTCGCTGTCGTCAGCCTGGTAAGCGGCGCGAGCGCTTCGATCGTCCGCTTCAAGCGTGCAACGGACGAGCGCGAACGCGCGCAATTGAAGTGGTTCGCCTACGCCCTTGGCATTCTGGTGGTTGCACTCGTTGCGCCGCTGGTGGTCGGTTTCCCGCATGCGACCGAAGACACATTGCTGAGCGGAGTTCTCACATGCTTCGGCTTTGCGGCGATTCCGATCGCCACTGGCATCGCGATCGTGCGCTACCGATTGTTCGATATTGACCAGCTGATCAGCCGCACGCTGCTGTACGCCGCGCTGACCGGATGCGTGGTCGGGGTGTATCTGTTCATCGTCGGCTATCTGGGCGCGGTGCTCCGGGTCGGCAACGATCTTGTGGTGTCGCTGGTCGCGACAGCGATCGTCGCGGTCATCTTTCAGCCGCTCCGAGATCATCTCCAGCGCGCGATCGCGCGCCTGTTGTACGGGCGGCGGGACGAACCGTACGTCGTGCTCTCGCGCCTCGACCGTCAGTTGGCCAACAGCCTGGCGCCAGACGACGTGCTGTCGACGATTGTGACGGAGCTTCGTTCG
>JAFAPL010000620.1 GCA_019247135.1 Chloroflexota bacterium
GCTCGCCGCCGGAAAGCGTCGTGAGCTGCTGCCCGAGCGTGATGTACCCGAGCCCGACGTCGGCCATCCGTTCGAGGATCTTCAAAGCGGCGGGCGTCCTCGCCGCGCCGGTACCAAAGAACGCCAGCGCCTCAGTGACCGACATCGCGAGCACCTCGCTGATGTTCCGTCCGCCGAGCCTGTACTCCAGCACGCTGGCCTGGAAACGCTTGCCTTCACACTCCTCGCATACCGTTTCCACAGTGGCCATGACGCCCAGGTCCGTGTAGATGACCCCGTTGCCGGAGCAGTTCGGGCAGGCGCCGGCGGAGTTCGCGCTGAACAGATCCGGCTTGACGCCGTTGGCCCTGGCAAAAGCGGTCCGGATCGGGTCGAGTAGCCCGGTGTAGGTCGCGGGATTGCTGCGTCGGGACCCGCGGATCGGCGTCTGGTCGATCGACACTACGCCTGCCCGCTTCGGCATTGACCCGTGGATCAGCGAGCTCTTGCCTGACCCCGCGACTCCGGTCACTACGCAGAGCACGCCCAATGGGATATCGACGCTCACGTTGCGCAGGTTGTGCTGGTTCGCGTTGCGGATTTCGAGGTGGCCGGTGGGCTTGCGCGTGTCGGACTTGAGCGCGGCCCGGTAGCCGAGATGGCGTCCAGTGAGCGTGTCACTGGCGCGCAAGCTGTCCACGGTGCCCTCGAAGCACACCGCGCCACCGGCCGCGCCCGCGCCGGGTCCGAGGTCGACCACGTGGTCCGCGATCGCGATCGTGTCCGGCTCGTGCTCGATGACCAGCACGCTGTTGCCCTTGTCTCGCAGCCGCAGCAAGAGGTCATTCATCCGCTGGATGTCGTGCGGGTGCAGGCCAATCGTCGGCTCGTCGAACACGTACGTGACGTCCGTGAGTGAAGAGCCGAGGTGACGGATCATCTTGATGCGCTGGGCCTCTCCGCCCGACAGCGTGCCCGACGGCCGGTCCAGTGAGAGGTACCCAAGCCCGATCTCCGCGAACGAGTCGAGCGTCTGATGCAGGGCCGCGAGCAGAGGCGCGACTGATGGCTCGTTGATGCTATGCAGCCAGTCGGCGAGGTCGCTGACCTGCATCGCGCACGCGTCGGCGATGTTGATCCCGCGAATGCGTGAGGAGCGCGCCGCCTCGCTGAGGCGGGTGCCGCCGCAGTCGGGACAGGCGGTGAAGGTCGCGGCGCGCTCGACGAACGCCCGGATATGGGGCTGTAGTGACTCAGGGTCCTTGGAAAGCATCGATTTCTGGATCTTCGGGATCAGCCCTTCGTAAGTGAGGTTGACACCGTTGACCTTGACTTTCGTCGGCTCCTTGTAGAGAAAGTCGTGAAGCTCTTTCTTGCCGAAGTCGCGTATGGGCTTGTTCGGATCGAGAAAACCTGACTCGATGAAGATGCCCGTGGTCCACCAGCTGTCCACCTTGTAACCGGGGATGGTGATCGCGCCCTCGGCGAGGGACCTGGACTCGTCGAAGAGCTCGGCCAGGTCGATATCAGAGACCGAGCCACGGCCTTCACAGCGCGGGCACATGCCACCAGTTCGGGTGAAGGTCACCCGCGTGGCTTTGCTGTTGCCGCGTTCCACGGTCATCGCACCGCTCGCCCGGACCGAGGGGACGTTGAACGAGAACGCCTGGGGCGAACCGACGTGCGGCTGCCCAAGTCGGCTGAACAGGATGCGAAGCATCGCATTGGCGTCGGTGGCCGTGCCAACCGTGGAGCGCGCGTCGGCGCCCAGCCGCTGCTGGTCGACGATGATGGCCGTCGTCAGCCCTTCCAGCACGTCGACGTCGGGGCGCGCAAGCGTCGGCATGAAGCCCTGAACGAAGGCGCTGTACGTCTCGTTGATCAGTCGCTGCGACTCCGCCGCGATCGTGCTGAACACGAGGGAGCTCTTGCCCGAGCCGGACACGCCAGTGAACACCGTCAGCCGGCGCTTTGGAATTTCGACGCTGATGTCCTTGAGGTTGTTCTCGCGGGCGCCGTGTACCCGGATCAGATCGTGCGAGTCGGCAGCGTGCACCAGAGTCTCGTTATCCGCCCCAGGTGAGCTGGGTGATCTGAACCCTGTTGCCGCAGGTGTCGTTGAGCATGGCGATCTTCGAGCCTGTCGTATCGGTCGGCGGCATCGTGAATTCGGCGCCGCGCGCCCTGGCCTGTTCGTAGTCTGCCTGCACGTCGCCAGTGAAGAACATCACCGCCGGCTGGCCCTGCTCGAATAGTGCTTGCTGATAGGTTTTACCCGCGGGGTTGTCGTTGAGCGCCAGCTGCAGCTCTGTGCCATCCGGCTCCTCGGGTGAGGCTACGGTCAGCCAGCGATACGAGCCTTGTGTAAAGTCGTTTTTCTTCACGAAGCCAAGGACGTCGGTATAGAAGCGCAATGCTCTTTCCTGATCGTTGACATAGACGGTGGTCAGCTTGATCTTCATTGCAAATCTCCTTTGTGCCACGCGAGCTGTGTCGATCGCGTCAACACTATGACGAAACAGCCCAGGCGAAGGTGACCGTCCAGGCGTAGCGCTTGCCGTGCCGGCGCAGAACCGAACGTGACTTGTTTGTGCCGAGTATGCTGGTGTGCATACCATCAGAATGAACACGAGATCAACGTGCTCTCAACACTGCGCACGTAGTCTGATGCCAAATTTCCGATCAATGGAGATCGGCCCTGTATGGCTCGACAAATCAGTTGGAACGGAACAGCGGACGAAGCGATGTCGCTTCTGCATGCAGTGCGCGCGCACTGTCAGTGTCCCGTAGAGGGGGGACGTACGGTAGCCACGTGTAGCGGGCATGCCATGCTGGCGCGCGATCAGCGCGCGATCGATGGCCTGGTGTTCATGCGGCGCATGGCGGCGCGGCTGTTGGCCGAGGAGTTTGATCTGGCGCCGAGCGTAGCGAGCGTCGGTATTCCCGCCTGAGGACGGGTCAGTCGCCCGCGAGCAGACAGAGCAGCGCCATCCGCACGTACAGGCCGTTGCCGGCTTGTGTGAAGCACACGACTCGAGGGTCGTCGTCTACCTCGGGCGGCAATTCAGGTCCGCGCGGCAGCGGGTGCATGACGCGCCCGTCGCGCGGCAACATCGACAAGACCTCGCGGTCCACGGTGTACGAGCCGGCTGAGGCTTCGAAGCGACGGGCGTGCTCCAGGCGCGGCGTCTGCGCGCGTGTGACGTACACCACGTCCACCTCGCTCGCGACGCTGCGCAGGTCGCGAGCCTGTTCGACCTGCGCGCCGCTGCCGATCAGGTGCTCACGCACCTCCGCGCGCATGTCCAGCAACTGTGGACTGACCAGGTAGAACCGCATCTCGCGATACTGCGAGAGCAAGTACGCGAGGGAGTTCGTCGAGCGCTCGTACGAGAGGTCGCCCACCAGCGCGATGCGCAGCCCGTCGATGCGCCCGAACTCGCGCCACAACGTATACGCATCCAGCAGAGCCTGGGTCGGGTGCTGGCCGTGTCCGTCGCCAGCGTTTATGACCGGGACGTGCGAGACGGCCGCGGCGCGACTCGCGCCACCTTCTTCGTGGTAGCGCAGCAGCAGAAAGTCGTACGGGTACTGGTTGAGCACGCGGATGCGATCCTCGAGACGCTCGTCCTCGGGCCGATGCTCGAAGGCGTCCATACCCGTCACGCTCGCGCCGAGCAGCGAAGCCGCCATCTCGAATGACACTCGGGTGCGCGTGCTTGGTTCGTACAGCAGATAGAACAGGCGCTTGCCGTGCAACGCTTGACTCAGGCTCGCAGGCCGTGCCTGGAGGTCGGCGGCGCGCGGAAAGAGCACCTCATCGAGCCATTCACGTGTGAACTGACGTGCGTCGACCACGTGGCGGAAAGGCATCAACTGCGACGGCGTCGGCGGGTCGGCCATATGGCGGAAGGGTAACCGGCCGCTAACCGACCGAACTGATGCAACTGAGGCGAAGTTGCGGAACCCGAACTTGTTAAGATCGTTTGGGGGCCGACTGAAGATGGACCGAACGCCGCCGCAACCTGAGAATGAACGCCGCTCTGGGCGGCCCGGGCCAATCGACCGGCGGCGGATCGAGCAACTTCGCGGCGTCCGCCCAGGCGATGCGGTCGTCCGCGTCACACGTCCCAAGTACCAGGGCTTCGCACGCCGCGGCGCAGGCCATCTCGAGGCAAGCCTCACGCTGGAAGAGCCGCGCAGCCTGTGGGGACGCATCTGGCGCGTTCTGGTTGGCGCGCCAATTCACAGCGAGCTCGAAATCAACGAACGCCTGCCCAAAAAGAAAGCCCTCGCAGTCTTCTCGTCGGACGCGCTCTCGTCGGTAGCCTATGCACCGCAGGCCACGCTGCTGGTTCTGCTGGCCGCCGGCACGGCGGCGCTCACCTGGTCATTGCCGATCTCGATCGCGATCGTGCTCCTCCTCGCAACCGTCGTCTTCAGCTATCGCCAGACGATTTACGCGTATCCATCGGGCGGCGGCTCCTACATCGTCGCCCACGCCAATCTCGGCGAGGTGCCGGGCCTCATCGCCGCGTCGGCATTGAGCGTCGGCTACATCCTCACCGTGTCGGTGTCCATTGCGTCCGCCGTGGATCAGCTCGTGTCCGCGGTTCCGAGTCTCACCTCGCTGCGTGTCGAGCTCGGCGTGGCCGCGGTCGCCCTGGTCAGCTTGGCCAATCTGCGGGGTATTCGAGAGTCGGGCAGCATCTTCGCGCTTCCGACCTACGTGTTCCTGGTCGCGATGTACAGCGTGGTGGGCCTGGGCCTGTATTTTCTCTGGACGGGCCAGCTGCAGGTCCCGCCTCCAACGGACGTTCCGCCACCGACAGAGGCACTCTCGTTGTTTCTCATTCTCCGCGCATTCGCGGTCGGTTCGGCCGTTATGACGGGCACCGAAGCCATTTCGAACGGCATCCCCGCGTTCAAACCCCCAGAGTCCAGAAACGCGGCACGCACGATCGTGATCATGGCGACGATCCTGGGCTCGATGTTCCTGGGCTTGTCGATCCTCATCGTCGGAGCCGGCCTGATCCCCACCGAATCAGAGACAGTCATCTCGCTGCTGTCGCACGCGGTGTTCGGAAATGGGCCCTTCTACTACCTGGTCCAGGCGTCGGCGGTCCTGATCCTCGTGCTGGCGGCCAATACCGCGTACGCCGATTTTCCGCGACTGGCGTCACTGCTCGCGCGAGATAAATACGCTCCGACGCAGCTGGCGTTCCGCGGCGAGCGCCTCGCGTTCTCCAACGGCATCGTCATGCTGGGTCTGTTGAGCGCGCTCTTGATCATCGTGTTCGGTGGATCAACGGCAGCGCTGCTGCCGCTGTACGCAGTCGGGGTCTTCACCGCGTTCACCATGTCTCAGGCAGGCATGGTCAAGCACTGGTGGGAGCTGCGCGGGCGGCACTGGCAGTTGAAGGCAGCGGTCAACGGGATCGGGGCCGTGGCGACCGGGCTGGTGGCGGTGGTAGCCGCCACGACCAATTTCATGGACCCCACGCTGCCGATCATCCCTGGCTTGCCCATCGGTTGGGGCGCATGGCTCGTGCTGGTGATCGTTCCGGTGTTCATCTGGATCTTCCGGACCATCAAGCGTCACTACGTCGAGGCCGAGCGGCATACCGCGCTCCCGGCACAGCCGGATGCCACGCTAGCGCGGCCACCGCGCAACGTCGTCGTGGTACCGATCGCCCGCATGAACCGGCCGGCGATCCAGGCTCTGCGCTACGCGCAGGCGTTGTCGCCCGATGTCACTGCCGTGCACGTCACGACGGATGCGAACGAGGCGGCCGCCATGGAGGCGGCGTGGGCGACGTGGGGCAACGGCGTGCCGCTTACTATCGTCGAGTCACCGTATCGCAGCCTTACGCGACCGCTGCTGCAATATCTGGCCGAGCTCAAGCGCCACGAGGACGCGGAGGTTGTCACGGTGGTCTTGCCGGAGTTCGTACCGGACTCCTGGTGGCAGCACCTGTTGCACGGCCAATCGGCGCAGTTTTTGAAGTTGTCGTTGTTGTTCACGCCTGGTTTCGTGGTGACCAGCGTGCCCGTGCATCCGGAGCCGAACGGCACCGGCGCATCCCTGGCGGAAGCGTCAGCCAACGGCCGGCGAAGCTAGCCCCAATCCGCTTCGCCCAGAATCATGCCGGCCGCGACGGTTTCGTTCGTCGCGTCGTCGATCAGAATAAAGCCGCCGGTCGTTCGATTGCGACGATATTCGTCGAAGCACAGCGGGATCGTCGTGCGCAGCCGCACCCGGCCAATATCGTTGAGCTCCAGCGCGCTCGCCGCCTCGTCGCGGTGGAGTGTGTTGATGTTCACGCGGTAGAACATCTCTTTGACAATTGCGCGCGCGGAGCGCGTGGTGTGCTTGACCGCATACATCCCGTTCGGCCGCATCGGCTTGCTCGACATCCAGCACAACATCGCGTCGATGTCCTGACCGACAGTTGGCCTGTTGTGCGGGCGACAAATGATGTCGCCGCGCGAGACGTCCAGGTCATCCGCGAGCCGCAGCGTGACGCTCATGCTCGGTACGGCCTCCTGAACGGGACCATCATACGTATCGATGGCGGCAATCGTGGAGGTCAGGCCTGACGGAAGCACCATCACCTCGTCGCCAGGTTTCATCACTCCGCTCGCAATCTGGCCGGCGTAGCCACGGTAATCGTGGTGCGCATTTGTCATCGGACGCACCACCCATTGCACCGGAAAGCGCACGTCGATCAGATTGCGGTCAGACGCGATGAACACATGCTCCAAATGATGGAGTAGCGGTGGACCGTCGAACCACGGCATCCGCTCCGACCGATTCACGACGTTGTCGCCATGCAGCGCGGAAACCGGAATGAACGAGACATCGTGCAGCTCGAGGCGTGAGAGGAACGGCAGGAACTCCGCACGCAAGTCCTCGTAGACGGCGTCGGAGTAATCCACAAGATCCATTTTGTTGATGCAGATCACCAGGTGCGGCACGCGCAACAGCGAGGCGATGAACGCGTGCCGCCGAGACTGTTCGGTCAGTCCTTTGCGCGCGTCGAGCAGGACGATGGTCAGGTCGGCCGTGGATGTTCCGGTGACCATATTGCGCGTGTACTGCACGTGCCCAGGCGTATCCGCGAGGATGAATTTGCGCCGCGGAGTCGAAAAGTACCGATACGCCACGTCAATCGTGATGCCCTGCTCGCGTTCGGCACGCAGGCCGTCAGTCAGCAGAGCAAGATTGACGTAGTCTGTGCCTCGTTCTCGGCTTGCGCGCTCGACTGCCTCGAGCTGATCTTCATAGATCGACTTCGTTTCGTACAGCAGTCGCCCGATGAGCGTGCTCTTGCCGTCGTCCACGGAACCGGCTGTTGAAAGTCGAAGAAGATCGCTCTCGGTTTGCCGCATCGGTGCAGTCGCCATGGCGGACATCACCATCTCAGAAGTAACCCTCGCGTTTGCGATCTTCCATCGCTGCTTCGGAGAAGCGATCGTCCGCCCGCGTTTCACCGCGCTCGGAGATGCGCGAAGCGCTGATCTCTTGAATCACCTGGATCAGACCGCGAGCAGATGATCGAATGCAGCCGGTGCACGTCATGTCGCCAACCGTACGGAAGCGAACCTCGGCGTCGAACGTCTTTTCCGCCTCACTCAGGCCGATGTACGGATTGACGGCCAGGAGCATGCCATTGCGTTCGACGACGCGACGCTGGTGGGCGAAGTAAATGCTTGGAAGCTCGATTTCTTCAGTAGCGATGTACTGCCACACATCCAGCTCAGTCCAGTTGCTGAGCGGGAAGATACGCACGTGCTCGCCTTTATGAATGCGACCGTTCAGCAGGTTCCAGAGCTCCGGACGCTGCATCTTGGGGTCCCATTGACCGAACTCGTCGCGGAACGAGAAGATGCGCTCCTTGGCACGGGCCTTCTCCTCGTCGCGTCGAGCGCCTCCGAAGGCAGCGTCGAAGCCGAACTCGCTGATCGCATCCAGGAGCGTTGTCGTTTGCAAACGATTGCGCGACGCGCCAGGTCCAGTCACGTCCGCGACGCGGCCCTGATCGATGGAGTCCTGGACGGAGCGGACGAGCAGGCGTTCATTCAGCGCCTGGACGGTGCGATCACGAAACTCGATGACTTCGGGGAAATTGTGCCCGGTATCGATGTGCATCAGCGGGAACGGGAAGCGGGCGGGCCGGAACGCCTTTTCGGCGAGTCTGAGAAGGACCGCGGAATCCTTGCCGCCAGAAAAAAGCAGAACAGGCCGTTCGAACTCTGCCGCGGCCTCGCGGAGGATGAAGATCGATTCGGCCTCGAGCGAGTCGAGGTGAGACGGGTTGTAACGCATGCCCGCTCTCATGCGCGCGGCAGTCCCGTCGCGGCCAGGATTTTCTCGACGCTCTCGTCGACGGACTCGCGGTCGGTGTGAACGACGACTTCTGGCGCAAGCGGCTCTTCGTACGGATCCGAGATGCCTGTGAAACCGTGCAATTCGCCGGCGAGCGCTCTGACGTACAGGCCCTTCGTGTCTCGCCGCGTGAGCTCGGGTACAGGGCAGTCGACGTGTACCTCGACGAACCCACCGATCTCCGCGCGCGCCGAGTCTCGAGCCGCTCGATAGGGCGAGATCGCGGCCACGATGACCACGACGCCGTTTCTGACCAGGAGTTTTGTTACGAACGCGATGCGGCGGATATTCGTGTCGCGGTCCTCGCGTGAGAACCCGAGACCCTGAGACAGGTTCTCGCGGACGACGTCGCCGTCCAGGATCTCGACCTTTGCGCCCGCCGATCGCAGCCGTTCGGCCAGCGCCTGGGCAAGCGTGCTCTTGCCAGCCCCAGACAGGCCGGTCAACCAGATGGCGAAGCCGCGGTCGGGCGCGCTCTGGCGCGCGCTCCTGCGTGTTGCGTCAGACTCGAGTTCCAGCATCGTCCTCGGGGCCTTTGTGGCAGCACAAGGATAACGAGAACCTCGAGGTGTAAGCCGCCATTCGCGTGCCTACGCGCTTTGGCGCAGCGGCTGAGGTCGTGCCCGGCACACTCGACGGATATGCTGTGCGTCACGTGTCGTCGGATGTCCGCCGCTATTACTGGCGTGTCGCGTCGCCGATGCGCTTGCCGCGACCACTCGCAGCGGACACCACGCACGTGTGGTGCGCCTCGCTGGATGAGCCGCCCATCGCGCACCAGCGGTTATTCGAGATTGCGCGCGATGCCGAGCGTGTTGCTCGCGAACGCGACCGCCTTCGCAGCGTCGCCGCGCGCGGCTTACTTCGCATGCTGCTGGCCAGTTATCTGGACATCAGGCCGGACCACGTTCAGCTACGCCTCGGCGCACACGGCAAACCACATCTTTCGAACCCGCAAGGGCTGCAATTCAACGTTTCGCACGCACACGACCTGGCACTGTATGCGGTCACACGCAGCGGGGAGGTTGGCGTCGACCTGGAGCACGTGCGACCCATAG
>JAFAPL010001070.1 GCA_019247135.1 Chloroflexota bacterium
CATACTCTCCCGAGTAAAGCACGTGATGTGGATTCAACGATGTACAACGACGCGCGCGCTCAGGACGGTGACAGTCCTGTTAGGCGCGCTCTTCGCATTCGCAAACGGTGCGCAACTGGCCCATGCCAACCGGTTCGGGCCGCCGTGGCAGTCGCGGGTCACGGTCGATCAGACGACGCTGTATAGCGAGCCGGATCGTTCGTCCGCCGCGGTCGGGCCGCTCGGCAAAGGCCAGCTCGTGGTTGTCGTCGCCGATCAAGTGACGGGCACGGACGGCAGCGCGTGGACGCAGATTCCCGACGGCTATGTCGCCTCGAGTGATATCGCGGAGGACACCAACCCGTGGATCGCGGGGGTAGCGGTTCCGAGTGTGTCGATCTACGCCCGTCCGAATACGAACGAACCAATTCGTCGGACCGCGAAGCAGGGCGACCTGCTGCGAGTGACCGGTGCCTCACCAGGCATTGAAGGCGACACCAACACCTGGTGGTCGACGACCGAGGGCTACGTCGCGGTGCACACGCTCCGCGAGGCCGGCAGCGATTGGGCGAAGGGATGGAGCCTGCCGACGGCCGACCAGGCGCCGAATGGCTGGTGGGGCGGTATCCGATCCCAGGCGAATGTGCGCGCCGCGGCATCGACCAAGGCGCCGGTCGTCGGCACGCTGGTCCCTGGCGATCGGATCAAGGTGCTCGAGGAAGTCCAGGGCGACGCTGTCGGCGGTAACCCGCTCTGGTATCGAATCGATGGCGGGCGCTACGCGGGAGCGGTGGTGCATTCGTCATTGGTGGCCAAGATGGCGGGGCCGAAATCCGTTACAGCAGATCGACCGGCAGACGCGCCACCGGGCGGGTTGATCGTCGTCTCGCGCTCGGCGGCGACGCTGACGTACCTCGACCAGGCGGGCGAGCCGCAGTTTTCGACCTACGTCAGCCTGGGTCGGGCGGGCGTCGAGACTCCGGATGGCAACTACCAGACGATGGGCAAGTACCGCTTCGACAATATGAGCAGCAACACCGTCTCAAATGCGGACCACGCGTACTTCCTGCCGAACGTGCCGTTCGTGCAGTACTACCTCGAGGGTGGCTATGCGATTCATGCGACCTACTGGCACGACCAGTTCGGGCAGGTGGAGAGCCAGGGCTGCATCAATCTCACGTGGAGTGACGCGGCGTACTTGTTCGGGCTGACGCAGCCGGTCGTTGCGCCGGATCTGCTGGCGCGGTGGGCGATTGGTGACGCTCCGGCGACACCAGTGGTGATTGTGGAGTGACCAGGCGGCCTCTGGGCTGAGGCCGCGGCCCGCCAGCCCCCACCCGCCGCCCTCCAGGATAGGTAGCTAGCGTCACGTGGAGCGTCACGTGAACAGGCAAAAAGCGTCACGGCGACGCGCGACGGCGCTGGGTTGCCACAATCGCGGGCATGGCAAAGACTTTCATGCTCACGTATGCCTATGCACCCGACATGACGGAGCGCCGGACGCCACATCGCGAGGCACACCTCGAACATTTGCGGCAGGCAAAGTCACAAGGGCTGGTTCTGTTGGCGGGCGCGTTCGCCGACCCGGTGGACGGCGCCTTGCTCGTGTGTCAGGCCGACGGACCCGCCGATGTCTACGCCTGGGTCGCCAGGGATCCGTATAACAAAGCCGGGTTGATTCAGTCGGCGTCCGTGCGCGAGATCAACGTCGCAATCCAGCCCGGATAGCTTCCGCGGCGTCCTGAAGCACGCTGGCCGCCGGATCGCGGATCAGCACGGTCGCGAACTCGTCCAGGTGGGTCTCGGTTTTGTTGACGATCGCGATACGGCCGCCGACCTCTAGCGTAATGTCGGGCAGCGCGGCGGCGGGATAGACCACCAGAGACGAGCCGACGATCAAGCAGAGGCGAGCGGTCGCGTGCAGGCGGCGGGCTTCCTCCACCGCCGCCACGGGCAGAGCCTGACCGAACGAGATGGTCGTGCTCTTGAGGATTCCGCCGCAGACGGGGCATGCGGGGTCCGCCTCGCCGGCGTCGACGCGCGCGTGAATGGTGGGTCGATCAAATCGGGCGCTACAGGTCATGCAAGCGACCCAATGCGCGTTGCCATGCAACTCGACGACCGCCTCATCGGGTACGCCGGCTTTTTGATGGAGTCCGTCGATATTCTGGGTCACCACTCCGTTGAGCAGGCCAGCGTGCCACCAGTCAGCGATCGCTCTGTGGGCGCCATTTGGCTCGGCCTCGGCGATCGGTGGATAGGTGTGCATCCCGCGCCGCCACGACTCGGCGCGCATCGCGGGGTCGCGCACGTAGTCGCGGAATTCGATCGGTGCGTAGCGCGTCCAGATACCGCCGGGGCTACGGAAGTCCGGAATGCCCGACTCCGTACTGACACCAGCACCGGTGAACACAACGGTGCCTCGCTCGCCGGCGTCCACGATCAGCTCGGCGAGTGAAGCCGCGGCGCTCACGTCACCGACGGCGGTAGGCCGGGAGCAGGAAGCTGAGTTTCACACCAGCGCGCGACGCCGAGCAGGCGCGCTTCCTCCCAGGGTGCAGCCACGAGCTGGATCGCGAACGGCAACCCTTCGGACGCGAGCATGCCGCTGGGCATGCTGAGGCTGGGGAAACCGGTCAGACTGAACGGTGCTTGCAGTGACGGATCGCCAGTGGTTTCGCGTGTCGGCGCGACGTCGATCGCGGTCGGCAGCAGCAGCGCGTCGACGGGCACCAGTGCACGCGCCATCGCTGCGCGTATGCGTCGTCGTAAACGCTGGGCGTGCAGATAGACGACGCCAGGCAGCAGGCGGCCGACCTCGACGTAGGCGCGCAGACGCGGCGCGTGCGAGCCCGGATATTGCTCGATCAGCTGCCAGTGGGCGGCGGCGGTCTCGGTCTGCATGATCGCGTGGTGCACGCTCAGGATGAGATCCAGCGGCTCGCCAAGGGAGACTTCTTCGATGCGTGCGCCCGCGCGCTCGAAGGCCTGCGCGACCTGGTCTACGTGGTCGCGAACTCTCGGCGCGGCGAGCCGAAGCGCCTCAGGCAGCAGGCCGAGGCGCGGCGCCGCGACTTCGGCGTCGAGGTCAAGCGCCGGCAGCGCCTGGGTCGAAGACATCGGGTCAGCCGGATCGTGGCCAGCCGTTGCGGCGAGGAACGCGGCGCAGTCTTCGATCGAACGAGCCAACACGCCGACATGATCCAGGCTCCAGGCGAGCGGAAACACGCCGTGCTTGCTGATCCGTCCGAAGCTCGGCTTGAAGCCAATCACGCCGTTGTAGGCGGCCGGTCGGAGGATCGAGCCCGCGGTCTGACTACCGAGGGCGAACGGGACCTCACGCGCGGCGACGCCCGCCGCGGAGCCGCTGCTCGAGCCGCCCGGAGTGCGATCCGCCGACCAGGGGTTGATCGTGACCGATGCGTCGGCGTGCGCGAACTGCGTCGTCACCATCTTGCCCAGCAGGATTGCGCCGGCACGTTTCAGGCGGGCGACGGGCTCGGAGTCGTTGGCGGGAAGGCGCTCCGTGTATGGACGGAATCCGGCCGCGGTGCGAAGCCCGGCGGTGTCGTAGATATCTTTCGCGCCGAAAGGGACGCCATGCAGCGGCGGCAGCTCGGTCGCGTTCATGACTGCTTGTTCCGCCAGGCGAGCCGCGGCGAGAGCGCGTTCGGGATCCAGTCGTTCCCAGGCCCGGACTCTGGAGTCGACTTCATGTGCGCGATCGATGAGTGTCTGGACCAGTTCGACGGGTGAGAGCTGGCGATCGCGGATGAGCTGGGCAGCCCGGGTCGCCGTCAGGTTGTAGAGCGCGGTCGATGCTTCAGTCATGGGTCGGAAGCGGCTCTGGGCCCTGCGGCTCCAGAGCCGCCTGGCTGACGCGCCAGACGGCCGTGGCCGCGGCCTCGAGCGCAATCTGCAGTCTCGCTTCGGCGGCGCGTTCCTCGCCGTAGATTTCGAGCGCCGCGCGGCGAAGCTCGTCGAGGACGGCGGCGCGGGCAGGATCGGCGTCGAGGGGCTGCACGGGAGTGATCCTACAGCCCGTACAGGCGGACACGGCGCTGAGCGGCCCGGAATTGGGGCAGGTCGCGCACAACGGGTGGGAGGTGCGGCACCAGAGCGCGCGACGCCAACGCCACCGACTGCATCATGCGCTCGCGGCGCCGGCTCCAGCTCAGGCCGAAGCCGTCGCGTATTGGGTGCGGCAGGAGCCAGGCGGTCATCGGCTCGAGGGGCAGCCAGATCGCGCTCGGAAGCCAACGTACTGGCGGGCGGAGGATGTCCTTTGCGAGCTCGCGCGCCTGCGAGGTGACGTGCACCTCTCCGTCGTCAATCAGCGCATGCATCCACGCGCGCAGCTCGACCAGAGAGGACGGGAACTCGGCTGGCGGGATGCCCCACAGTGGCCCGTAAGCGCACATCTCGGCGTAGTAGCGCTCGCGTTCGATGGGGCTGAGTGGTCCAACGAAGGTGTCGTACGCCAGGAGCGAGCTGTCGATCAGGGTTGCGTAGACCCACAACAATAGATGCGGGTCCAGGGCGGTGTACGGCTCACCGCAGGCCGTCATCCCGTTCACGTGCTGGTGGCGGCGCCCGATGGATTGCACGATGTGGGTCGCTCGATCCGCGTCGGCGAAGGCGAACGTATAGATCCCGCTCAGCGTCCGCTGGAGTCGGCCCAATGGGTCCGACCGGAAGCCGCTATGCTCGGCTACTGCAGCCGCGATTTTGGGATGCGCGATCTGCATCAATAAGGCGCGCGAGCCGGAACCAAGCAGAACTGCCAGTTCGCGGTCAACTTTCCAGACCATGCTGTCGGGGCCGAAGAGGCCGTTAGCTGATGTCGGGGCTGCTGAGGGTGTGCAGACGGTCGCGCGCAATTCGAAACATCTCCGCGACGGCAGTCTGCAATTCACGGTCCCGAGGGTTGCGCAGGCGTTCTCGGAGAACCTCGAGGATGGCCGAGCGGGGGCGCTGATTGACAAAGACCACGAAGCGGAAGCCGAAGCGCTGTTCGTATTCAGCGTTCAGCTCTTTCAGGAGCGCGTCGGTTGCGGGGTCTTCCGCGCCTTCTCGAGAGGAGAGTGCTGAGGTGCGGCGCAGCACGGCGGCGCTTTCGCCGATGCGCGGGTGGGCGTTCACCACCGCGATTTTGCTGGCTTCCTGGAGCATCTTTGTGAGCTGCTCGGCGGTGTCGATCAACTGCTCGTAGGAGGAGACCGGCCTGCGCGCGTAGAGCAATTTCGCAAGCGGGTTGGCTGCTTCGAACAAGGGCCCGAGCGCTTCAGCGAAGCGGTCAGCCGGCAGTCGATTCAGTTCGCATACGGGCACCAGGTGAGGCATCAGCCCGACGGGCAGTCGCTTC
>JAFAPL010000973.1 GCA_019247135.1 Chloroflexota bacterium
GGCCGTTGTCACAGGTTTTCGCGAAATGGGCGTCAAATGGGTGTCAAAGCACCAAAATGGCCGTCCCTGATTAGGACGGCCGTTCGTAAATTGAACTCGATCTTGAGGTGAGCCCCCTCGGACTCGAACCGAGAACCGGCTGATTAAGAGTCAGCTGCTCTGCCAATTGAGCTAGAGGCCCGTGCCGTCGGTCGGCGATGTCGATTATAGCGATTGGCCGGGTCGGGGAGGGCTACAACGGGCTCATACAAAGGAGCGGCGGGCGAAGATGCAGGTTCAGGACAAGGTCGTGGTGGTCACGGGCGCGGGCTCGGGGATGGGGTTGGCTATGGCCAGGCGGTTCGTCGGCGCGGGTGCTCGAGTCGTGGCGGGGGATTGGAACGGCGAGCGGCTGGATGAGGCGGTCGAGCAGCTCGGACGCGGTGGCGGGGCCATCGTGGGGGCGCAAGGCAATATCGCCGAGCAGGCCACGGCGGAAGGGCTCGTCGACCTGGCGATTTCGAGCTTCGGTCGGATCGACGTCGTGGTCAACAACGCGGGCGTGATGGACTACATGCAGGGCATTGGCGAGCTGTCGGATGACATCTGGCGGCGGGTGATGAGCATCAACGTCGACGGTCCGATGTACACCATGCGGCGCGCGGTGCCGCGCATGGTCGAACAGGGCAACGGTGCGATCATCAACATCGCTTCGGTTGGCGGGATTCGGGGTGGGGCGGCGGGAGTTGCCTATACGGCCGCCAAGCATGCGCTCGTCGGAATGACGAAGAATACCGCGTGGATGTACGCCAAACGTGGCGTGCGCGCGAATGCGATCGCGCCGGGTGGCACCATGACCAACATCGCCGAAACCATGCTTCGCGAGCGCATGGACGCGGCGGGGGCGGCGCGTGCAGGGGAGTACGCGGCGCTGGCGCCGGCGTATCTCGATCCGGACGACATCGCAGCGCTCGCGCTGTTCCTTGCGTCGGATGAGGCACGACATATCAACGGTGCAGTAATTCCCGCGGACGCCGGCTGGACCGCGGCATAGGCTTGCAGCGACCCTGTGGTACTGGAGTTTCACATCATCAGATATAGGCACGATATATCAACGGGGCGGTTATTCCCGCGGACGCCGGCTGGACGGCGGCGTAGGCGGAGCCAGGCAGGCGACCGTGGGAGGCGGAGTTCCACATGATCAGACATAGGCACGACATATCTACGAGCCGGTTATTCCCGCGGATGCCGGGTGGACCGCGGCATAGGCAGAAGCCAGGCAGCGGCCGTGGGGTACCGGAGTTTCATATCATCTCGGGAAGGCCGCGGATGAGGGACGGCACTGCACGGCGGGCGTCATTCGCCGTGCGCGGGGGTCGTGCTAAACCGGCGGGTCAGGCTGCAAGCTTGTACTGTACGCCGTCACAGGGATTGCCGAACGTGGCCCATACGGCGTGGTCTTGCGGACAGAACACCATGCCCGCGTAGGTGCGACCGGCGTTTTCGGCACCGGCGTGGCGACAGATGCTTTGCTTCGGCGGCGGGACGTGGTCGCTCAGGATCTGCCACATCGTCTGCATGTTGATGGACTTATGCGCCGCGTTGGCCAGCTCGGACGCGCGGGCGTAGCGGTCGAATGTGCCCTGATTCTCAGACGGTGTCGGCGTCAGGTGCTCGAGTGCGGGCGATACATAGTGATTCGTCCGCACCAGCAAACCATCCGACGGCTCCGATACGCGGACCTCGTCAGATGTGATCTCCAGCGCGTATGCGTGACCGGAGTCCACCACCGTCATGTTCATGCCTGCCACTCGCGGCTGGTCGCGCATGATCTCAAGTGCCTCGTCCGCCGAGCGCGCGCAGCGCAGCACCGGCTGGAGGTTCGGAATGTGCCATGCCTGGTCGCCGCGGGCAAGGTCCACCACAACACGCGACGACCATTGCCCACTGGTACCCACCGCCACGCCGTAATTATTGATTCCGAGCGGCAGCGTCAACTGACCAGCGATCTGGATCTCCAGACGAGAGCTACCGTCGTCATACTCGCGCTCCAGGAAGACGTGTCGAGTCGGACCACGTGAGAGGTCGCGGGTCTTGGCGAGGTACGTCTTGCCGTCCGCGGTTGCCGGTCCACGGGCCACCACCTGGGTGCAATTCAGCACCATGCTGTACGCGCGGGCGTAGGCGACGTCGGTGTTGAGATTCAGGTGGAGTAGATCGAAATACTCTAGACCCGACGTTTCGGCGATGCCGTGAAGCTCTTCGAGCAACTCCGGGTAGACGCGCGCCACCCACGCTTCGTTGCGACGGGTCATGGCGGTATACGCGCCAGGATCGAAGCCGCTCTCCACGTTCGGCAATAACGCGGACGCCTGGCGCACGTTCTCGCGGATCAGGTCCGCGGCCGCGGCGCCTAATTGTCGACCCTGTTCGTACGCGGTGCCATGCACATGAAGCTTCATTCGGTTCGAACTATACCTCAGCGATTCTCGCGGATCCGCGGGTCCAGCACATCGCGGAGCGCGTCACCCAGCACGTTGAAGCTCAGGATCGCAAGACCGAGGACGGCCGACGGCCAGACGACCAGGAGCGGATCTTTGTCGAGCGTCAAGCGCGCGCCCGCGATCTCGGCTCCCCAGGACGTTGCAGGCGGTGGAACGCCCACCCCGAGAAAACTCAGACCGGATTCCGCCAGCACGGCAAAGCCCAGACTCAACGACACCTGCACGATCAGCGGGGCCAGCGAATTCGGCAGGATTCCGCGCAGGATGATACGGGCGTGCGAGGCGCCGAGCGCGCGCGCGGCCTGGACGAACTCGGCGCGACGGGTTACTGCTGTCACGGAGTAGGCCAGGCGAGCAAAAATGGGCATGTACACGATCCCGATCACGAGTGCGATGTGCTCGACGGACGGGCCGAGATACGCGGCGACGGTGATCGCCAGTACGAGCGCGGGAAACACCAGCAGCACGTCCACAACGCGCATCACGATCAGCTCGATCCAACCGCCAAAATACGAGCTCAAGACGCCCAGCGTGACTCCTACGAGGACGGCGAGAGTGACCGATTCGATCGAAATCTGCAACGACAGTCGCGCGCCGAACATCAGTCGACTCAAGACGTCGCGGCCGAGCTGATCGGCGCCGAGCCAGTGATCGGCGCTGGGGCGCGCGAGTGATGCGGCTGGATCGATCGCCTCCGGATCATGCGGCGCCAGCAATGGCGCGAAAATGGCAATCAACACCAGGCAGACCAGGACCGCCCCGGCGCCGACGGCACGAGGATCCTGGAGAAGCCGCGAAAATGTCGAGCGGCGCGCCGGACGTGCAGGCTCCGCGATCGCGTCGACCGCGAGCGGTGTGTGCGCGGCGGTTGCGTGACTCACGCGGCCACGGGGCGCGCGAGGCGTGGATCGGTGATCGCGTTCACCACGTCCATGACGAGCGTGAAAAGAATGAACAGTGCACTGATCAGCAGCACACAGCCCTGCACGACTGGATAATCGTGTGTCTGAATACCGCGAAACATCAGACTGCTCAGGCCAGGCCAGGCAAAAATCGTCTCGACAATAACGGCGCCACCGAGCAGATTACCGGCCTGCACGCCGACGGTGGTGGTGATCGGTACCAGTGAATTTCGCAGCACGTGGCGCACGAGCACGGCAGCCTCAGCCAATCCTTTGCCACGCGCGGTCCGGACGTAGTCCTGCCCGATCACCTCGAGCACGGAGGAGCGGCTCATCCGCGCGAGGCTCGCCGCAAGGTGCGACGCGAGCGTGATGGCTGGGGCGATCAGCAGGGCCA
The DNA here is from genome assembly GCA_019247135.1 of Chloroflexota bacterium. Next base: position 3,783 of record JAFAPL010000973.1, read on the forward strand.
GGTGCCTGGCTGGATTCTGCTGGAATTCGACGTAGCCGGAGGCGGGCAGCCAGTGCAGGCCTACGGCAAAAATCAAGACGAGCACGGTGCCGCTCACGTAGACCGGGACCGAGAGCGATCCCAGCGCGCCGAGCGTCAGCAGCACGTCGGGCGCGCGGCCGCGATTGAGCGCGGCGCCGATACCCAAAGGGATGCCGACGATCAGTGCCAGGAGGATCGACACGAGGGTCAACTCCAGGGTGCGCGGCAATCGCTGCATGAGCATAGTGGTGACGGGCGCGTTCTGTGCGAGGGACCTGCCGAGGTCGCCGCGCGCGACGCCGAGCAGCCAGGCGATGTACTGCTCCAGGATTGGGCGGTCCAGACCCATCTGGTGGCGGACGGCCTGGATCTGGGCCTCGGTGGCGAAATCGCCGAGGAAGATGCGAACGGGGTCGCCGGGGACGGCGTGCAGGAGCATGAATACGAGCGTTGCAGCACCGATTGCGAGCACGATGGCGATCGCGAGGCGGCGGATCAGGTATTCAAGCACTCGAGAGGTCTTTCGGCGGGGCGAGCGTCAGCAGGTGACTCGGGATCGCCGTGCGGCGGATCAGGGATTCAAGCATCGGAGGGGCCTTGCGACAGCAGGTGAATCGGAGGCGCCGGGCGGCGGCAAAGGAGGGATTCAGGCACGCGAGGCGGGAGCGATTGCGGGATGGGCCGATCAGCGGTCCAGCCATGTCTCAGGGAGGGTATTGAACGCGCCGGGGCTGGCCAGGAACTGGTAGCCCTGAACGTCCTTCTGCGTTCCATCACCCTGTTCGCGATAGAAGAGGATGACCGTCGGAATCTCATCCATCGCACGCGCCTGGACCTGATCATAAAGCGCCTTCCGC
>JAFAPL010001132.1 GCA_019247135.1 Chloroflexota bacterium
ACGGCTGTGGTCAAGAGAGATTCCATCACGAGCAGCCTGTTAGCTGAGGGCTCCGTCACTCCCGAGGCTCAGGTCCCGATCAACTACCCGACGCGCGGCGCGGTTTCCGATATCAAGGTCCACGCCGGCGATTCGGTCCATGAAGGCGACGAGCTACTGGAAATCGACCCGACACAGGTCAACAGTTCACTGGATGCGGCGAACGCCCGCCTTCAGAGTTCTCAGCTCGCCCTGGCCCAGGCGCAGGCGCAGGTCGCTGCTCAACAGCAATCCGCCAGCCAGCAGGCCGCGGTCAATCAGCGTAACCAGCAGCAGGCGGTTGCAGATGCGCAAACCGTACTCCGCCACGCTCAGGACAATCTCAACAAGGTGATGGCCGGCCCAGCGATAACCGACGTGCACACCGCCCAGGATGCTGTGGACAAGGCCCAGGCCAACCTTCAGAAAGCCCAGGACGCGCAAGACAAGCTCACCTCTGGGCCCGATCCAGCTGCCCTACGTGCGGCACAACGAGACGTTGCGACCGATCAAACCGCGCTGGCCAAGGTCACGGACGACTACAACCGGTTGGTCGCTGGTGCGGATCCGTCGGTTATTCGAGCGGCCGAGGCGGACGTGAACAAGGCTCAAACACAGTTGCAGATTGCGCAGGCCGCGCGGATCGATCCCAAGGCCCCGGATCCGGCAGTCGCGAAGATTCAACACGACGCAGCGATTCAGGACGCCCAGGTTGCTGTTCAGGCGGCGCAGGCCAAGCTCGACAAGATCAAACAGCCGCCAGCCGATACCGACGTGCAAGCAGCGCGGCAGAAAGTTCAGGACGCCCAGGACCTTCTGGCAGCAGCGAACGACAAGGTAAACGCCCTTCAGGCACCGCCTGACGACGCGGCCGTGCAGGCTGCGCAAGCCGCGGTGGATCGAGCGCAGCAAGCGGTGGACGACGCCCAGAAGCATCTGAACGAACTCCAGAACCATCCGACGCCGGCCGAGGTGGCTGACGCGCAGGACCAGATTCGGAAGGCGCAGCTGGCTGTCAGCAATGCTCAGAAAGGCACGTCCTCGCCAGCGGTGCAAGGTCAGGCCGTCGACATCAACTCGCTGGAGGATGCAGTCGCTCAGGATCAGGCAAACGTGGCCGCACTCCAGGACGCCTTGGAGAACAGCAAGCTCAAAGCGCCCTTCGACGGGACGGTGGTGGCCGTGAAGGTCAAGCCGGGCGATCTGGTCTCATCCTCGAAGCCAGTCATGATTCTGGCCAAGCCAGGCCCGCCGCTGCTGCATGTGGATCTGGATGCGTCGCAGGTATCCCTTTTGTCGGTTGGCAAGGCGGCAACGGTGAACTACGAGGATCCTGGTGTGCCAAGTCCACCCATGGACGGTAAGGTCGTGGCGGTATCGCCGGCAGCGGTCGATGGCACCACGGGTGCGCAGGCGAGCGTTCAGGTGAATTGGCGAGACGCAACACCGCCCAAATTTGGCACGTTGCTGAGTGTCAGTGTGACGCTAGAGAAGAAGGACAACGTGCTGGTGCTTCCCAAGAATGCGGTTCGACAGTCTGCTGGGAAGGCCACGGTTGAAGTCGTGGACGGGACACTGCGGCACCTGCTACCCGTCCAGCTCGGCATCCAGTCCGATAGCGCTGTTGAGGTCGTGAGTGGTCTGAGCGAAGGGCAGACGGTGCTGGTTACGGGAAGCTAGACCTTTACTCCACGATGCACTTGAGGCCCCAGGAGCGGTGCGCATGAGCCAGCCTCGTCGTGATGAACTACCCGATCACTACGAAACCCTCGAAGTGAGCCCACGCGCAAGCTCAGAGGTGATCCAGGCCGCGTATCGTGTGCTGGCAAGGAACGCGCACCCTGACCGCAATGCGGACGGCGATGCGGAGCAGCGGATTCGGCGGATCAACGCGGCGTACGCGGTCCTGGGCGACCCGGGCCACCGTGCAAAATACGATTTCGAGTGCGCCCGGGCTCGTCGCGGCGAACGCATGGCGGTTGGCCATTCTGCCGCTGTGGTTAGCCAAGCACCACGCAGGCGCGAACCTGCCCAGGCACTGGCGGCCCGACGAAGCGCGACGATCCGCCAGGACCGCTTTCACATTGTCAGCCCGCAAACCTTCATCGTGGTGTGCGCCGTCGTCTGTCTCGGTCTGGTCATGTTCGCCATGCTCTGGCTGAGCATCGCCGCCGCGCTCAGTGACGACGGCATTTCTGTGGAAGCACTGCCCGTCCATACACGCTCCATCATGGAGTCGTATCCGTACGATCACCGGGGGCCATGAGCGGCAGTCAACCTTTTCTCAACCGTGCACAAACGGTGGCTTGCGCGGCTCGGGCGAGAATACAGGGACGATGACAGTACCCGTGCGAGCAGCGTTTGTCATGGAGCAGTCGCTCGGACACGTCACCCACTACCGCAATCTGCGCGAGTTCACCGACACGCAGCCTGACGTCACTCCGGTGTGGCTGCCGATCCCGTTCGACGTGCGCGGCGCGGATCGTCTCATGCCGGTCCTGCGCAGCAACTGGTCAGTCCGGGCGAGCTGGCGCGCTTTGCGGGCACTGAACAACGTGCATGGGCCGCTTCACGCAATCGTTTTCCACACACAGGTCACGTCCTTACTTGCTTCTAACATCATGCGCCGCGTTCCCAGCCTGATTTCGCTCGATGCGACGCCGATGAACTATGACACCATGGGCGAGCACTACGGTCATCGACCGGCAGGCGACGGGCTCCTCGATCGACGCAAGTATGAGCTGAATCGTCGTGCGTTCCGAGCAGCGACTCGCCTCGTCACCTGGTCGGACTGGGCACGTCGCTCGCTGGTAGATGACTATGGTGTGGACCCCGCGCGAATCAGCGTGCTCGCACCCGGCGCGGGCGAAGCATACTTCGAGCTCGGTCAGCGACGTGCCGAGGCAGCGCCTCAGATCGAGCATCGACGCATGCGCCTGTTGTTCGTGGGCGGCGACTTCCTGCGCAAGGGCGGCTTCGACCTGCTTGCCAGTCTCGATGGGCACCTCGGAGAGCGCTGTGAACTTCACGTGGTGACCCAGTCGGACATTCCGGCGCGCCCGAACGTGACGGTGCACCGTGGCCTGCTCCCGAACAGCGCGGAGTTATTGCGCTTGTATAGCGAGGCTGATGTGTTCGTGTTGCCGACTCGTGGCGATTGCCACGGACTCGCCGTCATGGAGGCGGCGGCCGCTGGACTGCCCGTGATCACGACCCACGTGGGCGGGCTGAGCGAGGTTGTACAGCCAGGTATCACGGGGCTGGTGACGCCACCCGGCGCGGTGGATGATCTGCGGGCTGCTCTGGGTGCTCTGCTCAGTGACACGCAACGGCAGGTCCAGATGGGCCGCGCCGGTCACCTGCGGGCGTGTCAAAAATTCAATTCTCGCCACAACAATAGAGTGCTGCTCGACCTCGTTCGAGACGTCGCGGCGACTCGCCCGGGCTCGAGGAGGGCCGCATGATCAAACGACTGTTGGAGGCATTTTTCAGGCACAAACTGCTGGTGCTGATGCCGCCGATTCTGCTCCCGCTTATTGTGACGCCGATCGCGATCGCGTCGACGCCCAAGGTTTACGACACCGCGGTTGGTGTGTGGGTGGACCCGCCTGCGTATCTCAATTACAAGGACGGCTTCAATCCCTGGACGACCCCGGCGACCCAGCAAGCGGCGCGGCTGGGTGAGCTCCTGCGTACACGCGCGTTCCTGGTGGACGTTGCTCAGCGGACCCCCACACTTGCGCCGCTGGTCGGAAACCCGGCTAGCGAGGCAACCCTCTCGGACGTGATTGGCAAGAGTGTTTCTCTGGGAGGCGCTGCGACTGGCGCTGCTCTCGGGAGCACTACTGGAGATCACCTGCTCGTCATCCATGTCCAGGCACCAACCGCCAAACTGTCGTACGAGATGTGTAAAGCGCTCATCGATGCGTATCAGGAGAAGAGTGCTGCTGATCAGGCGGACCAGTCGGACAGCGCTATCCAGTTTTTCCAGTCGCGGACGGACGAGGCGCAGCAGCAGCTCACGAAAGCGACGCAGGACGTGCGACGCTACGTTGCGTCACGCCAGTCCGATCCCACCACGGCGGACACTGCAGCCGCGAGTCTGCCCGCGTCGCTTCTGGATCCAAAGCTCGCTGGACTGCAGGCAGCCATGCAGCAAGCGCAGAGCGACTACAACCTGGCCCAGAACGCGCTGACGCAGGCTCAGCGCGACTCGGTCGCAGCACAACAGGGTCAGCAGTACGGCTTTCAGGTGCTCGACGAGCCGCAAATGCCGACGGCGCCTGTGTCGCAGATGAAAAAAATTATTGTGTATCCAATCGCAGGTGCTATGGCCGGCCTCGTACTCGCAACTGTGATACTCGTCTTGCTGGTAGCCAGCGATCGGTCGATCCGCTACGAGTCGGACCTGACGCCCGGCCTCCGCGTCGTTGGCAGTGTTCCTACTCTGAAGATGAAGCGTGTACCAAAGCGATTGCGAAGTGTCGCAACGCGACGCGCTATCGGCTCGATCGCAGGCACAGCTCTGCCGGCGCCCGGTGGTGCTAAATGAGCACCGACGTGATGGATGAAACTGAGTTACCTCAGTTGACAGACGCCGACGTGTTTTCGCCGGAGTCCGATGACACTTCGACCTGGTTGCGTTCCAACGGCGGCTCCGAGCTCGCCAGCTCGGACGGACTGTTACGCGACCCGGTGTTCCCCGAAAGTGAGGACATCTTTCGCGGAATCTATACGCGCGCTGGGACCGGATTTGCCGCCAGCGAGGTCATCGCCATCAGCAGCGCGATAGAGGGCGAAGGCAAAACGTCGGTCGCAGTTGGTCTGGCAGTGACGCTTGCCCAGGACTTTCCCGAGCGGCGAGTCCTTCTTGTCGAGACGGACCTGCAGCGGCCCGTTCTCGCCGAGGACTTCGACGTCGCGGCCACGCCCGGCCTGGTGGATTGCCTGGTCGAGGGTGCGCCGCTGCTCAGCGCATGCCGACCAACGCACATTGAAAACCTGCACGTCGTCCCAGCCGGCGAAGCCGCGCGCGTGGTGCGCGGTCGCCCGCTGCGCTCCAGCAACATGGCGCTCGCGGTCGACGACATGCGTAAGAGCTACCACATCGTCATTCTGGACTTGCCGGCGATCCTGGCCAATAGCGACGCAGTTCTCATAACGGATCTTGCCGACAGTGTGCTGTGCGTCGTCCGTGCAGGCGTAACGCCCACGGCCATGCTAACGCGCGCCATCGAGCAAGTGGAAGAATCGAAGTTCCGCGGCATCGTCATCAACGGAGCGCACACCGCGATTCCCGGGTGGCTTCGCCGAATGGTCGGCGTCTAGGTGCGGCGGCGGAAAGGTTCAGCATGAATGCCATGCTGGTCGCGATATTTGCAGCACTCGGCGTGGGTGTCCTTGCGCCCAACCTCAATGGGCGTTTGGGCAAGCTTGCCTACGTCATCGCGATCCTTTTGACGCTCGCGTATTTTGTACGCCCGTCGTACATCACGTGACGGTGGACAGCTAGTGGCGGCTGGGCTCGACAACCCGCCGTTCTCGACCGCGTGGCAGGTCGGGAACGGGAGGCGAGGGTATTTGATTCAGAATGCCCTCGTCCTGCTGAGCACGTTGATCGTCGCGCGTCTGGTGCTGTCGATCGACTACGCCGCCGTATACGCGCTTGTGTTGCTGCTGGCATTTCTCGCGTTCGTAGCTCAGCCGCGTTACGGCCTGTACGCGCTGTTTGGTGTATGCCTGCTTTTCGAAGGCGCGTTCAGCTCAGAAGATGTGTTTCAGGCTCCGAGCTTCTTTCTGACGGCTTCGCCACAAACGACGCTGCATCTCAGTGGTGTGGTCCTGACGCCCATCGAGCTGTTCGTGGTTCTGGTGGCGGCTGCCTGGTTGGCGCGAGGCGCTATGGAAAGGCGGTTCGACTTTCGCGCGGGCGAACTGGGTGCGCCTGCTCTGTTTCTGTCCATCGGTCTCGGGTGGGGGATCCTCCGCGGCCTGATGACGAATGCGAATGTGAATCTGATCTTCTGGGAATCGCGTTTTCTGGTCGCGATGATCATCTGCTATATCCTGGCTGCGAACCTGATTCGAAAGCGGGGCCATGTACAGTCGCTGTTGAGCCTGATCCTGGTCGTCGTGGGGTTCGCCGGAATCGAGGGTATCTGGCGCAAGGTTGCGCTCGTCGATGCTGGCAAACTCGGAACCGTACCGGAGTTCTGGTACGCACATGACGATGTGGTGATGTGGGGCTTGTTGCTGCTTCTGGTCTTTGGCGTTTTCGCGTTCGGAGGCCCGCGCTGGCAGCGCGTGGTTGGTCCTGTTCTGGCGCTCGCCACTGCAGTTACGATGCTCATAAGTGAGCGGCGGGCGGGCTACGTCGCCGTGATAATCGCATTTGTCGCGTTCTCCATCATCTTGTTCAGGGCCAAGCGAAAGAGTTTCTGGCGCATGGCTGTGCCGGTGATCATCGCGGGCGCAGTGTATATGCCAATCTTCTGGAACAACACCGGCATGTTGGGTCAGCCCGCGCGAGCCGTTCGGTCGATCAGCGACCCCGACCCACGTGATGCGTCGTCGAATGCGTGGCGCGACATGGAAGCGATCAACGTGCGCGCGACCATTCAATCGAATCCCTTGCTCGGGATTGGTTTTGGCAACCGCTTCCTGCAGGTGGTCACGGTGCCGGACATCTCGTTCTTTCCATTCTGGGACCTCGAGGCGCACCACGACGTGTTGTGGGTGTGGATGAAAACTGGTGCACTTGGCTTCATCGCCTTTTTCGGATTTGTGCTCGCAGGCGTGATGCGTGGAGCCTGGATGGCCAAGCATCTCAAGGATCCGAACTTCAGAGTGTTTGCCATGCTGACGGTGTGTGCTGTCGTGATGTCGATGGTGTTTTCGTATGTCGATCTTGGGCTGGTGGGAAACCGCGTCCCGATGGTGCTCGGAATTATGCTTGGAGCCTTGAGCGTCCTGCCGCGCATCGAAAAGGAGCAAAGTACGCAGACTGAACTGATGCCAACTCAAGCAATTGGCACGAGGAGCTGGTGATCCACGTCAGCATCGTCGTCCCAACCTACAACCGGCGCGAAAGTCTCCACCGCCTCTTGACCGCGCTTGCAGAGCAGACCTATCCGACCAACGCATTCGAGGTTATTGTGATCGATGACGGCTCGACGGATGGCACGCGCGACCTCCTGAAGAGCGTGCGCGTGCCGTATAGCCTGGGTTCGTTCGAGCAAGAACACCACGGGCCTGCCGAGGCGCGCAATTTCGGCGCCAGCCGGGCCGCGGGCGATCTGGTGTTGTTTCTGGATGACGACGTCGTGCCGTGCCGTGAGCTGATCTCAGTTCACGTTGCGACGCATACTGCTCACGGGCCGCTCGCGGTCGTCATCGGCCCTATGTCAGCACCCACTGATTGGCAGCGGTCCGCGTGGGTGCGTTGGGAAGAGGAAAAGCTGGAGTGGCAGTACGAAGCGATGCGGGCGGGAGTGTGGCGTGCGACGGAGCGCCAGTTCTACACGGCGAACAGCTCGCTCAGCCGCGATCTGTTCGCGCGCGCCGGAGGCTTCGACTCGACGTTCAAGCGAGCCGAGGACGTGGAGCTGGGTTACCGTTTGCGCAACGTGGGTGCACAGTTCGTGTTCACGCCTGAAGCCGACGTTCTTCACTACGCCTCACGCACCTTCGCAGCATGGTGCCGCACGCCATATCAATATGGACGGTATGACGTGATTATGACGCGCGACAGAGGTCACGAGGCGCTGTCACGCGCGTTGCAGGAATTCCAGGCGCGCCACCCGCTGAACCGTGCACTTTCACGGCTCACGGTTGGTCGTCCCACGCTGCTGAAGCCTACGCTGTGGATTCTGCGCGCGGCAGTTCTGGGTGGCGATCTCGTCCACTCCGCCCGTCTTACGAGCAGCGCTTTGAGCGCGATATTCAATCTGCTCTACTGGCAGGGAGTCTGCGACGAGCTCGGCGGACGCAGCGTACTCGGCCCATCGATCGCGGCCGGCAACCTGGTCCCGACAAATAGTTCCGCGTAGCACACGCGGTCGCTTCGAGCTCCACCGGGACTCAACCGCCGTCCAACGACGACTTGCGCGCACTTTTCCTATACCTGTGTCTGGAGTACGTATGACCATTGCACTCGCGCCATCTGCCACGTCGACGCCAAATGCGTCTGTGAGTTGGGCGCGGTCGTACCTGATCGTTGGCCTCGTGGCTCTGGCGGCTGGGCTGGCCGTTATCTTCTACGCATTCAGGGCACAAGGGCTTGTAAACAGTGAATACGATCCGTACGCGTTCGGAGCAATGGGCAGCAGTATTGCGCACGGTGATGGGCTGGCGCCATTCGGGAGCCTGATACAACGCCGCGCCCCACTGTACCCGCTCATGATTGGCGCTCTCTATCGTGCGTTCGGTGAGCAACCGCTCGCCGTGCAACTTGCCCAGTGCCTGCTTCTGGCAGGGACGACCATCCTGGTCTTCGACATCGGCCGTCGCGTGTTCAATCAGCGGACCGGAGTGGTCGCGGCTCTGGTGTGCGCATTCAATCCAATGTTGCTGCGCTACGTGGCCGATCTCCAGCTCGAGACGTTGCTGACGTTTCTGTTCACGCTGACAATCTGGTGCACGGTCCGTTTCTGCGAGCGACCCACCGTTTTCGGGGGAGTGGCAATCGGAGTCGCCGCGGGCCTCGCGTCGCTTACCAAGTCGGTGGCGTTTCCGTATCCGTTTTTGTTCGCTGCGGGCCTGCTTCTCGTGGCGTTGCTCGGACGTCGCCGTTCGAGGCCCAGCGTGCCGTGGGCCGGCCTGGCGGCAATGTTCTTCGCGTTGTTCCTGGTCATATCGCCATGGACGATTCGGAACTATTTCGCAACCGGCGGCCACTTTGTCCTGCTCTCGTCCGGCGCCAGCGACGCGTTCTTGCGCGGTTACATCTTCACCAAGCCCGAGTACGCGACTCTTCGCCTGCCACCGTATACGTACGCCGAGAACGAAAGCAACCAGCTCTTCGAGAGCTTGAGCAGCGCGGCCGGGACGGTCTGGCAGCGGGATGACTACGAGACCGACCAGATCCTGAACCGCGCCGCGGTTCAACAGCTGGTCGCGGATCCCGGCGCATTCGTGCGCAAGTTCGGGGTAGGCCTGTTCACGTTCTGGTACGAGATGACCAGTCTGACAAATTCGATTATTGCAGGTGGTCTGGCGCTCGTCAGTTGGGTGCTGGCGATTATCGGCCTGCGACGGTCCCTGCGTGAGGAACGGCCCGCATGGCTGCTGATCCTGCCAGCGATCTACCTGAACGTCTTTCTGGCGGCGCTGCTTGCGCTCGGACGGTACTCGGTGCCAATTCTGCCCGGACTGTTGATCGTGTCGGCATTCGGCATTGACACCCTGTTGAACTCGGCTAGCAGGCGGCTCGCACGTGGCTGACGCAGCGCTCGAATACGGGGCGCTCAGGGCAATCGTGTTCGACCTGGATGGGACGCTGTACCGTCAGCAGTCACTACGGCGCACTATGGCGCTGAGGCTGTTGACGGCGCACATCGCGCGGCCGCGACTCGGTTTCCGCACCGCGCGCGTGTTGGCGGCGTACCGTCAGGCGCAGGAGCATTTGCGCGGGTGCCAGTCGGCGTCCTCGTACTTCTTCGACCTTGCGGCTTTGCAGCTCGAGCTGGCGTGTGCGAAGTCCGGAGCGACTCCGGAGTTCGTCCTGAAGTGTGTCTCGCGCTGGATGGACGAGGAGCCACTGCCATTCCTCGCGGCGCGAATTCAACCTGGGCTGGTTGACTTCTTGCGCGACGCTCGGGCATGTGGGCTGAAGCTGGCGGTCCTGTCCGACTATCCGCCGGAGGCGAAACTGCGAGCACTGGGCCTCGAGGCGTCGTTCGATCTCGTTCTCTCGGCGCAGGCACCGAGCGTCGGCGTCTTCAAGCCACACCCGCGCGGGATTCAGATTGCCATGCAACTGCTGAGTGTTACGCCAGAGGAATGCATCTATGTCGGCGACCGGGCCGACGTGGATGGGGCTGCCGCCGAGGCGGCTGGAGTACGAGCCTACATTCTGGGACCAGGGCAAAGCTTCAAGGACCTCCACCGTCTCGTCGTGGGCGCGGGTATGGCTCAACTGCTCCTCGACCCTGCGTGAGACCGACGCTGAGATCTTCTGAAATGGCAACTCTGCTTCCGCGCGCGAAGGCTTTGTCGCCGCGCCCGTCGGGTGCGGAGGTGGGGCGTGTCACGCAAGTGCTGACCGACCGAGTCGCGCGGTGCGGCGCATTGGCGTGCGGGCTTGCATTACTCGCGGTCGCTGTCGTCGTCAACAGTCGGGCCACACTGACACGCGGCGAAGACTTCGACAGCCTGTACGTCATCGCCCGATCGGTCTTGATCGGCTTCGACGTGTATACCGCTCCGGATCTCACGACCGTCTTTGGCAGTATGAAGGG
>JAFAPL010000004.1 GCA_019247135.1 Chloroflexota bacterium
CAGATCGTAGTTCGGCGCGAGTGCCCAGTAATAGGGCGTGGTGATCGCAGCGCCGTAAAGCCCGCTCGTGCTGAACGTCGGCGGCAGCCATCCGCTCTTGCGCTTCACCGACGGATCCGGGTTCGACATGTAGGGCCACCAGAACACCGGCACATCAAAAAACTCGAGGCGCGCGTTCTCGAAGTAGACCATCTTCTCGATGTCATCGTGGATGATGCGCGAGGACTTGATCTGCCACTTCGGGGCCTTGCTGGGATCGTCGGCACAGGGTTCGCAGGCGGTGTAGACGCCGCTTTCGAACACCGTAACCTTGTCGTTGCCGCGCTGCATGCGCGGCGCGGCGAAGCGGGTCTTGTCGGCGCCTTCCAATCTGAGAGAATCGACGAAGCCGTCGCGGAAATCCTCGTCGAGGTCGAGGATCTCCCCGGTCACGATTTTTCCGTCGGCCTCGCGCAGCCAGACGTTACCCTCGGCGCGCAGCCGCTTCGTCTTCTGATCGTAGATGACCTTGTTCGCCTCGAGGCGCGACCCGTTGTAGTAGATCTGAACATTGCCGACGGCGATGACGCGGTTGTTCGCGTAGTCGTAGTTGAGCTCGTCCGCCTTCACCAGCATCTGCGCATTGGGATCGCGCGTCGCCACGTTCGGACCGGCCGGCGCCGGTCCGCTCGGGACGCCCACCCAGCTCTGGTTGAATCCGGTGTTCGGCAGCGGGTTCGCACCGGCCTGCGCCAGCGCGGCGCGCGGGGCGAAACAGGCGGCCAGCATGAGCAAAAGAACAGCGCCCGGGGCGACGGTGCCGCTCCGGCAGTACCCACGCACGCGCAATGGGCGAGCGGTGGTCGATGCCATCACCCGTCCTCTTGGTACAACAGGACAACGAATCCTGTGACCACCCCGAAGAGCACAGGCACCCACGCTGCTGCCCCAGGGTGCATGAGCTCGGCTTTACTCAAGTCCGCAGTCACTTTCGACAATATATAAAGCAGAAACCCGGCCCCCACGCCACTCAAAACCATCTTCGGTACGCCGCCAAATCTAAAAAACCGTAAACTGACGGACGCCGCAAGTAATACCATCCCGACCAATAGAAAAGGTTGGGCGAGAAGCAGCTGATATTGCAATCTATACCCCGCCGCCCCGAGGCCGGCTCGGTCGGCTCTGCTGATGTACTGTGGTAGTTGCCAGAAAGAGACAGTTTCCGGCGTGGCAAAGCTTTCCCGCACCTGTTCCAAGGTGAGCGTTGTACTGAGCTGGTAGGAATCGAGGTCGCGCGGGGCGGCACCGGAGGCGTAGATTCGCACCGCTTCCAGGCGCCAGTGGCCGGGCTCGAGCGCTGCGCTTCGCGCCTCGATGCGCTCCTGAAAGTGCCCCTCGGGGCTGTAGGTGAAGATGGTCACGGCATCGAGACGCCCGCCCTGTTCGCGACTGCCCATGGCATTGATGATTGCTTCGCGCCCATCGCTGCCGCGCTGGCGTACCCAGAACGATCCCGCCGCTTGCAGCGCGCTGCCCGAGGCCCGTTCGCCGAACAACTGGGATTCGAGGCGCTTCGAGCGCTCGCGCAGGGCGGTCGAGAGCGGATTATAGGCGGTGGTAACTGCGGTCCCTATCAGCAGGGCGACGATGACCGCAGGCGCCACGAACTGCCAGGCCGAGATACCCGCCGCGCGGGCGACGACGAGTTCGAGCCGGCGCGACAGGTTGAGATAGCAGGACATCGCGCCGACCAGCACCGAGAACGGCAGCATGCGTTCCACGATCTGGGGTATGCGGAAGAGCGAGGTTTGTGCCAGCACGAAGGGCGAGGCATTGGGAATCTCCGAGGCGCGCCGCGTCAGTTCGACATAATCGATCAATACCATCAGCACGAACACGCCGCCGAACACGGTGACTGTGGCGCCGAGGAACCGCCAGGCGAAATAGCGCGCAAGCGTGAGCGGGATCATGGCTTTGTTCCGCTCATGCAGGCGCCAGCCGGCGCATCAGCCGTTCAGTGATGGCGGTGACGGCGGCGGTGATGAAAGCGGGGGGTTCGATGACGGCGCCGCGGGTTATCGTGAAAACGGCCCACGCCACCGCGCCGGCGAGGGAACCGTACATGATGAGAATGGCGAGGGGTGTGTGTACGGCGAAAACAACGGCGGCGAATCCGATAAAGCGCAGCGCCATGATCCCAACCACGGTAACAGCCAGGGAAAAGGCGCGGCTCTGGCGGCTCGTTCGTGGAGCGCCAAGGATGGCGAATGCAATGATCACGAACACGAACGGATAAAGCGGCGACGCGATGCGGTCGTGCAGTTCCGCGAACAGCTGGCCCGGCTGTGTTTTCAGCAGACGATCGTCTGGATCGGGATTGAGCAGGTTCCCAAGCGACCGCTCGCGCGCGCCGTACACGGTCGGTTGCAGGGGAGTCCCGGCGCCGAAGCGCGACAGATCGAACGCATGGCGGTCGAACAGCACGATGGTCGGATCGAGCTTGCCCGCCTCCAGACGTTGCATGCTGCCGTTGTAGAGCAGCATGAAATTATTGTTGTTGTTTTCCACTATCTCGCCGTACTCGGCGAGAAACGTCGCGTGCTCTCTGGGATCGCGCCGGTCGTCCATGAAAATGCCGACCAGTTGGCCGTTCGTCCTTCGCTCGCGCAGATGGAAGGTCAACCCCGGTTCGATGACGATGAAGCGGCCCGGCTGCACGATGTTGGCGACGACGTCGGCGCGCACTTTGGCGCCCCAGTCGTGCAATTCGCGGAGACCCCATGGGGCGGCGTACGAGGCGAGGCCGGCGACCAGGACGGCGACCACGGCAGCAACGACCAGGAAAGGCCGGAACAGGCGCCACGGCGCCATGCCGGCCGCGTTCAACACGACGATCTCG
>JAFAPL010000086.1 GCA_019247135.1 Chloroflexota bacterium
CAAGGTCGCTTGCGGTTCCGCGGTGCCGGTCATCCACACCCGAACCGTCCCCTCCGCCGCGCTGATGACCAGCATTCGACCGTCGGCCGGGAACCTCACGCTGTACACGCGGCCGGAGGCGGCACGGAGCGTGGCCCGCGGCCCTGCGGTGCGAGCGTTCCAGAGTCGTACCGTGCCATCTTCACCGCCGCTGGCCACCAGGTTCGCATCGGCGCTCAGAGCAACACTCCAAACGGGGCCGGCGTGCCCATGCAGGGTCTCCAGCAGGCGTCCGGTCGCACCTTCCCAGAGCCGCACCGTCCCATCAAAACCGCCGGTCGCTACCAGATCGCCATTCACGGACACCGCCACGCCGTATACGGCGCCAGTGTGCCCTCGCAGCGTCGCCAGCAATTGTCCTGTGCTGGCGTCCCAGAGCTTCGCCGTCTCGTCGAAACTGCTACTGGCCAGCAGATGACCGTCGGCCGAGAGCGCCACGCCGCCCACCATACTTTGGTGGGCCTGCAGGCTGACGAGTGGCCGACCAGAACTGGTCTCCCATACCCGGACCGACCCATCGTCACCGCCACTTGCCAGCAAGCGGCCGTCAAATGACAGCGCGACTCCTCCGGCCATACCGGTGTGCGCTGAAGCGACCCACAGCAGCGTACGGTCGGCCACCTGCCACAGGCACACTTGCCCAGTCGACGTCCCTGCCGCGAGCAATGCGCCATCGCCACTCAGGCTGAGTGAGCCGGGGAAATCGAAGGATTCAGCCAGAACGGCGTCCGCCAGGTGGGCGCCCGCCAGGCTGGCGCCCTGAGCGTCTGTCGCGAGGTAGGCCTGGCGCAAGCTCAGGCAGGAAAGGTCAAGGCCGCGCAGGTGTGAACGCAACAGCCGTAGCAGGTTGACAACGTTGCCAGGCCCGAACCCCTGCTGCGGGTGGGACTGATCGCGCCAGCCGTCCAGGGCTGCAAAGAGACGCTGTTGCGTTCCCTCTTCGCCGACGTTCGACTTCAAACGCTGCAGAATTGGTCCGCCTATCACTCGCTCCTGCGCCTGGCGCACATAGTCCTTGGCCCGCGCCTTGATTAGCGGCTGTTCCACCAGTAGTACGGGCTGTCCGTTTTCGATCTCGTCTGCGACGTCTTCAACGAGCCGGTCCGTCACGTACTCCAGGACGACCGACTGCAGGGTGAAGGCGGCCACTCCAGGTGTTTCAGCACGCTCGATCAGGGATCGCCGCCGGAGGGTCTCCAGCGCTTCCAGCACCGCGCCACGGCTGATGCCGAAGGCGGTGGCTGTCGACAGGTCATGCAACGTCAACGGTTCGCGCTCAATCGCGAGCACGCGCAACCGCTGTAGCTCCACTGCAGAGCAGCGTTCGATCTGCTCCTTGAGCAGCCGGCGGATACTGCCAATGTTGCCGGCCTCAGGTTGCTGGAGGAAGCTGCCAATCTCGCCGGCGAAGAGATCACGCACGGTCTCACCGACGATCTTCAGGGCCAGGCCATTGCCGCTGACGCGCGCCGTCAACTCCCCCCATTGCTCCGGGGTGCCCTCCAATTGTCTCGTAGCCAATAACGCCTGCGCCTCGTCGACGCTCAGACCACGCAAATAGAGTGTTTGGACTGCCCCACCGCTGAGCGTGCTCAGTTCAACGGGCCACTCTCGACTGGTCACGATCAAGCAGCTCTGGTGGCTGGCTTCGCCGACCGCCTGCAGGAGGCGGCCGTACGGGCCCTTCTCCACTCGATCGTGGCGGTCCAACTGAGCGGCCTCGAACAGCGTCTCGGAATTATCCAGCACGAGAAGGCAGCGCCGTTGGCGCAGCAGCTGGAGCAAGGAGGTCAGCCGCTCCGACTCCCCCGCGGACGCCACCAGTTGTTGGTCGGACAGGAAGCCGATTGCGCCGCCCAGCCATTCGGCAATCGGCGGAGCATCACGCATGCTGCGCCAGTACACCCGCTCGAAGCTGACCGCGAGGTCCTGGGCCAGTTTAGCGACGAGGCTGGTTTTGCCGATACCACCCATGCCAAGAACCGCCACCAGCCGGGAGCGCTCGTCACGTACCCAGCGGCGCAATCGCTGAAACTCTTCGGTGCGGCCGACGAACTCCGTCGTGTCCGGGGCCTCGCCCCAGTCCTGGCGTCGGTCCGGGGCGCCTCCCCCAGCACGGCTTGCGCCACCTGGTCCGGCGGGGGCCTCGAGTGCATATGGTGGCAGTTCAGGAGGCCCGGGGTGCCGCGCGGCCAACCGTTCGAACCAGGCCTGGTCGAAGCGTGAGTGCACATGTGGCGCCTCGCGCTGGACGGCGGCCCACAGTGCTTCTGCCTCGGCCAGCCCCTGATCGGGCGTCAGTCCGTGCGCTTCGACAAGCACCCGGACGAGCGACTCGAGCCGATCCGTGCTCGGGTAGGTGAAACCGGCCTCCCACTCTTGCACGGACCGGCGGTGGACGCCGACGCGCTCGGCCAGTTGGCGCTGAGTCAGCCCGCTGCGCCCGCGGTAGCGCAGAAGCAGGTCGCGGAAGGACTCGGCTGGCCCTGTGCTCGCCGTCTCAGACACCCGGCTACGCTTTGACGGCAGTCTAACAGCGGGCGTGATGCCATCAAAGGAGCACCCTGACGGCCAGCGCGGGCACGACTCGAGCGACGCTACCAGCGTGCGGAGCCGACCGGTCTGCGTGCCCGGCCTCCGCTGCTGTCGAGGTGGCCATCCCGCTGGTCAAGCCGCGTGGCCGCGGTCCCCGCGATCCGA
>JAFAPL010000237.1 GCA_019247135.1 Chloroflexota bacterium
GTGCCCTGGAACGTAACGGTCTGCGTCTCGGTCACACGCATCGAGCCATCCGGCTGGAGAGCGAGGCCCACGTCGTAGCGCTGCCAGGTAACAGAGCGGCCGCTGCTCTGTGCGTTGGCCGAGGTCGCGACGAACAGGAATGTGAACGCGGCCAACAATGCTGCCACGATCCGCATACTCGTTGATGATCCCACGCGCGACGACAGTTCGCTCACATTTAAAGAGACGTCCCTTGAGGGCTCCTTGTTGCTTGAGTAAGCTGGCCGATGGGTGCGCGCATCGTCGTCCTCACAGGAGTCGTCATCATCCGAGCAACGCCGCCGGCCGAGCGTGCGTTTGGAGCTGCACTGCCTGATGTGTGGCGCGGTGGCCGGCGTCATGGAGGACCGCCGTGTTGTGCGTCCATCCAAGCCGGGCAGTGTTCGGTATGACGGCAAGCGTCTGAGCTGCGGTCGCTGTGGCAGTGGCTTGATTCCTGGCGACGAAGTCCGCGAGCCCGACGGCTGGCGCGAGCTTTGAGCATTAACCATTAAGAGGTCGGGTGCCCGCTTACATCTGCCGTACCTGCGGCGTGCAGTACACGCCGACGCCTGAGCCGCCGGCGCACTGTCCCATCTGCGAAGACGAGCGGCAATACATCGGCTGGAACGGTCAGCAGTGGACCACGCTCGACGAGCTGCGGGGCGAAGGCCGCACCAACGCCGTCGAGGAGATTGAGCCAGGGCTGCTGCACCTCATTACGCGTCCGCCCATTGCGATCGGGCAGCGGGCGTTGCTGGTACAGACCCCAGATGGCCTGATCATGTGGGACTGCGTCACACTCGTGGATGACCGCTCCATACAGGCGCTCCGCGAGCGCGGCGGGCTGCGGGCCATTGCCATCTCGCATCCGCACTTCTATGCATGCATGGCCGAGTGGAGTGAGGCGTTCGGGAACTGTCCCATCTTCATTCACGCCTCCGACGCGCAGTGGGTGCAGTACCGCACCCCCGGCCTGCGACTCTGGGAAGGCGAAACCATCGAGATTGCGCCCTCAGTGACGTTGATCAACACGGGCGGACACTTCGAAGGCTCGACCGCGCTGCACTGGGGCGTCGGCGCTGACGGCCAGGGGCTTCTGCTCGTCGGCGATTCACTGACGGTAGTGATGGATCGTCGCTATCTGAGCTTCATGTACAGCTACCCCAACCTGATCCCGCTCTCGGCCGAGTCGGTGCGGCGCATCGTCGCAAGCGTGCGGCCATTCGCGTTCGAGCGGATCTACGGCGCATGGGATGGCCGCCGTGTCGCCTCGGCTGGCAAGGACGCCGTCGAACGCTCGGCCGAGCGCTACATCGGCGCACTCGAGGGCCTGTACCCAGCCTGAGCCAATCCTCGCGCGATTCGGCGGCCAACGTGCCGAATGTGCAATGCTGCCAGGCGTGCGCACGCGCTGGCTCGAGTGGTTGCTGCGCCTGTGGCGCCGGCTGCCAGCGCCCTTGCAGTTCGTGTATCTGCGGCTGCGCTATGGCCGGTTCGGGATTGGTGTCGCGGCATTGATTCGCGACGAGCGTGGAAAGGTCCTGGTGGTGCACCGCACGTACAGTCGCGACGAGCCGTGGGCGCTGCCAGGTGGCTGGCTCGAAGGGCCTGAGGGAGTGGAGCGCACGCTCGAGCGGGAGCTCATGGAAGAGACTGGTTTGCGTGTGCGCGCCGGCCCGGTCGCGGCGATGGAACGTACCGGCTTCGCGCTCGTGGTCTTATTGCATGCGGACCTCGTCGACGGGGTTGGCGGATTCCGCGCCAGCCCCGAGGTGTCCGAGGTCGCGTGGGTCGAGCCGTCGGATGTCGGTCGGCTGTCGCCAGTAAATGCGCGCCTGATCCGACGAGCGCTGGCTTGAGCCTGGGCGCGGTCGAGTTCGGCGAGTTGGCAGGACTCATCAGTGCGCTCGCCTGGGCGGCGACAGGTCTGCTCGTTCGAGCCCACGGCGCCAGCATCCACGCGATCGTCATCAACGCGCTGCGCTGCACGACCGCCGGGCTTCTGTTTCTGGTCGCGTGGCCATTCGCGTCGTCGCGCGCGCCTGTGCCACCGGCCGCCTGGCTGTTCCTCGGCACGTCGCTCGTGCTCGGTCTCGGCATCGGCGACAGTCTGTACTTCGAGGCGCTGAAGCGCATCGGTGTGGCGCGGGCGATGCCGATCTCGATGGGCTACCCCGTGCTCGCGGCGATCGGGGCGGTCATCCTTCTGCACGAATCACTTGGAGCGCTCGCGGCGGTTGGCATCCTGCTCACGCTGGGAGGCGTGTACCTGGTTGCGCTGCCTTCACGCGGTGCAGTGAGCGTGGCGTCGCGACGCGAGTACTGGGTGGGCGTCGCCCTCGCCGCGGCGGCGGCCGTCGGCTGGTGTTGCTCGACACTGGCGCTCGGCCCTGCGATGCAGCTTGTCGACGTTGCGACGGCGAGTGCCATTCGCGTGCCGCTCGTCGGGGCGCTGCTTTGGGTGGCGGCAACACGAGCGAACGTGCTGCCAACGCGATCGCAGTTCGGACCACACGCGGTGGCGGCGATCGCGGGTACGGGGTTGTTGAGTGTGGCTGCGACGGCGTTCTTCTTGCAGAGCGTGGCACTGGCGGGCGCGGGTCGCGCGGCGGTACTGAGCGCGACCTCACCGATGTTTGCCGTGCCTTTTTCGGTGGCGTTCCTGGGCGAGCGCGGCAGCTGGCGGCTGGCGGCGGGCACGCTGTGCTCGGTGGTCGGCGTCGTGCTGCTGGCGCAGACCTAGCATCAACCTGACAAGTTGAACAATGTGGACGAAACCGCGCCAGCCCGCGCAGTCGTGGCCGCGGTCGCGAAAGACGCTTCGTGCGGTTGCAGACCCCTAGATAGACCCGGGCGGTTGTTGCGATGACGCTGCCTGGCCTTGTTGGCCGTCCTGATCGGCCAGTTTGCCCAGCGCCGAGATGCCACCGATCGCGCCGAGGTTCATCGACTCCAGCGCCGAAGATGGCACCACAATGACTGTCGCGACGCCGCTGCGCATCGTCTCGTACAGCATGTTCATGCCGCGCAAGTGCAAGGCCGTCGGGTGCATGCGGTACAGCTCGCCCGCCTGTGAGAACTGCTGCGCCACCTGAACTTCGCTCTCGCCGAGAATGACGCGCGCCTGCCGCTCGCGTTCAGCTTGCGCCATGCGCGAGAGCGCGTCCTGAAGGTTGTCGGGCACCTTGATGTCGCGCAATTGCACGGACTGGACTTTGATGCCCCAGGGCTCGGTCTGCTCGTCGAGGATCAGCGTGAGCTGTTCGTCCAGCTCGCGTCGCTGTGAGAGTAATGTGGAGAGGTCGTTGCGCCCGATGATGTCGCGCAGCGCGCCCTGGGCCGCGCCCATCACGGCCTGTACGTAGTTGGCGACCTGGATGGCGGCGCGTCCGGCATCGACGATGCGCCAGTACATGATGGCGTCGACGCTGACCGAAGCGCCGTCCTTGGTGAGCGTCTGCTCGGCGACGAACGTGCTGGTCACGACGCGCATATCGATAGTGAACGGGGTCCGCTCGGCGTAGGGGAGCAGGAAGAAGATCCCGGGCCCGCGGACTCCACCGAAACGTCCCAGCCGGAGCACCACCTTGCGCTCCCACTCGTTGCACAAGCGCAACGACGCCAGGATCGTGGCCAGGATCAGGATGATGACGATAATGGCGCCTGCAGAGCCTGGGTTCATGAGCGCATAGTATGAGCGCCGGCGCAACCTCACCGCGACCAATGGCTCAACCTTTTCTCAACCTGCTATCCCTAGAGTGGCATCGGCGGCGCAGCATGCAGCTGTCATCTTGTGTTTTGACTGGGTTCCCAACGATGGTGACCACGCGCTTGACGGCCCCAGTCACGGCCAGCACTCTAGACGGGATGGGCCTCGGAGGGTTTGCTTACGCTCGAACTCTCCTTGCTGGGATGTCCGGTCCCATCCGGAAGGGGCAGGTGGACCCATTCTCAATGCGGCATTGATCCGAGGCGGCCTCGGCATGCAAGCCAGTCCAGTCACCTCGACACCGCACGTGCTGCGGCGCGTGAAGCGACTGATCTGGTTCGCGCTCATCGCGTGCGTCGCCTTGCTCGCCGGGCTGGACACCCGACCAGAGTTGACCGAACAGGTGGCAACGCGTCTGTCGCTGGTCGTCATTCTCGTCGCCAGCTGGACAATCGTCGTGGAAGTCAGTGTGTACCTGCGCCGCGAGGAGACGCGGCGCGCCGCAGAATCCGAAGCCGCCCGGCTCGAGGGTGCGCGATTAACAGCCAGTGCGATGCAGGATCGAATCGCCAACAAGCTGTCGTTGACCGTCGGCTACGCGGAATTTCTCGTGACTGACCCACGTCTGCCTGAAGACCTGCGTGAGCAAGCACAGAAGGCCATGGACGGTGCACGCGCCGCGGCGGAGCAGATGAGCGAGCTCAAGCGGGTCACCCGCCAGGAGTACGAGGCGGGGTCAAAGGTCGCGCCGGCCAGAAGCGTGGTTGAAGCGCCGGGGGCGTATGACTCCGATCGGCTGCAGGCGATGATCGCGCCACCGCGCGACGCCGCGGGCTAGCCCAGCCGCCAACTGATCGCCGCGCGCTAACCCAGCTCTCAACTGATCGCCGCGGAGCCGACCCAGCCGTCCTCAACTGGCTCGTGAGCGCCGACGGGCCGTGACGCGCCCGCCAGCGCAAAAAGCTTGCGTTGAGGGTCACAAATACGTCAAACTCGCGCGTCCACGGTGATAGGGAGCCGCTCAACCGATTCTCAACCGACCCTTTACGTTCCGGTGCGCGAATTCCAACACCACGGGAATACAGTCTTGGACTGGGCGACCCAAGAGCCATGCCCGCGAACTTCGAACGTCGCCTCACACCGCGCAGTCGCACACACATCTACGTCCACTCGGGGGTTTCCGGCATGGATACGGTTCGACAGTTCATTCGCGAAGAAGACGGTCAGGACGTGGTCGAGTACGGCCTGCTGATCGCCACGATTGCCATCGTTGTCCTCGTAGGAACAACGTTGTTCGGGAGCGCCATCATGAACTGGTTCAACACCCTGGCGCAGCGAATCACCACATCGTAGGCGAGCTGGAATACACACGCGGGTGATCGAACTCGCGCAACTTGTGGCCGTCGCGGGCGCTACCTTTGCGGCGCTCGTCGACCTCCGCTGGCGGCGTATTCCGAACTGGCTCACCGGCAGCGTGTTGCTGCTGGGCCTGGGCGTGAACCTGTGGTTGAAAGGCCCGGGCGGGATCGCGTTCGCGCTGTTCGGCGCGTTGCTGGGCGGCGCGATCCTGCTGCCTTTTTATCTGCACAGGGCGATCGGCGCCGGTGACGTCAAGTTGCTGGCCGCGCTCGGCGCGGTGTTGGGGCCACAGGCCGTCGTCGCCGTTGTGCTGTACGCGGCAGTGGCCGGCGGTCTCATCTCTCTTGTGCTGCTGTCCCGCCGCGCACGCCTGGGGCAGGCGCTATTCGACATGATTCGCCGTCCGACTCGGATGCGACTGAGCGGCGCCAAAGCGCCGTACGGGGTCGCGATCGCGTCGGGCGTGTATTTGTCGTTGTTGCTGCCGTGGCTGCACGGCTGATGGTGCGTAAGGGCGATGCGTTTGAACGGACTCCTATGGCCCAACCGCTTTACGCCGAGAACTCTTAGAAAAGGCACGTGAGGTAGACACCACATGATGAACGGATCCGCGATCAGCAAACCGGGTCGGCGGGGACCGCGCCTGTTACTCGCACTCGGGCTCGGTGCTGCCGCTGCCGCCTGTGTCTACCTGTACGTGACGTCCGTTCAGCGCAACGCGGTGGATACAGCGGGTACCGTCACAGCCCCGGTACCGACTGCGTCGGTGCTGGTGGCCAAGGTCAGCATTCCTGCCCAGACGGCGCTCACGCCTGACAACGTGGAGCTCCGTGGCATCCCGGCGACCGCCGTGCAGCCAAACGCACTGACATCCCTCGGTGATGTGCAAGGTAAGGTGCCGGTGGTGCCGCTGGCCGCAAACCAGCAGATCCTCGGTCCGATGGTCACGAACCCGCAGCAGCAGGATGCAAAGACAATCGGTGACCTGGTCCCCGCCGGCAAGCGCGCCATGTCCGTCACATTCACCGAGCACAACACCGTCGGTGGACTGATCGCGCCTGGCGACTACGTGGACGTGATCGGCGTGTTCAACAAGAACACGCTCGGCAAGGACCAGTCGATCATCCTGCTCCAGGACGTGCAGGTGCTCGCGGTTGCACAGGCCACCTCCCCTGATCAGCTCCAGCGTCCGGCGTCGCCCACCCCTACTGGCACGCCGACGACCGTGCGCCCGACGCCTACCCCTCTGCCGGTCGCGCCGGCGCAGACTCGCACCCTTACGCTGGCGGTCGACCCTGACGCGGCTGAACGCCTGGCGTTAGCTGAGGACAACGGCGATCTGCGCTACCTGGTGCGCCCGAACAACGAACGCACGCAGCGCGACGTTCCGGCCGCGGATCTCTCGACACTCATCAGTCCAATCCAGGTCGCGGCCGGTCAGATCATCGCGACGGAGATCAGCCCCAGCAACACCAAAGTCGGCGACACGATCGACGTCAAGATCACGGTCAAGAACACGTCCGACAAACCGCTGCAATCAGAGGGACCGGAGCCCGGCTTCACGTATGTTCAGGGCCAGACCTACTTCACGCAGCAGTTCGCCTCCGACCCTGGCAAATGGCGGGTCGGCATCGGCACCGCCAGCCTGGATAGCACGGAGCTACCGTATCGCTGGGGGCTGGGCGGTGACCTCGCGCCCGGAGCCACCACCACCGTGACGGGCCACATCAAAGTGACACAGGATTTCAAGGCCACGAACTTCTGGGCGGCCCTGGTCAACGAGCCGAGCACCGTGGTGCAAACAGGCGTCGGCATGACGCTGGTGACATCAATGCCCGACAACCTGGCGGTGGTCGCGGTGGACGCCGCGAACGTCCGCAGTAGTCCGTCTATCGCCGCGAGCGTCATCGATCAGGTGAAGTACGGAACCGAACTTCAGATCATTGGACAGAGTGCAGATTGGTTCAAGATCAAACTGCCAGACTCGCGTGAAGGCTGGGTTGCTGCCGGCTGGATTGTCACTGCTGGCACCCCGTAACAATGAAACTGAAAACTGAGAGCTGAGCCCGTGCCCGAAGTCCTCAAAACGCTCATCATCGATCAACATCCTGACGCCGTCGCCAGTTTGCGTCGGTCGCTGAACAGCTTCACCAGCATCGAAGTTGTCGGTGACGCGGGATTCGGTCCCGTCGCCGCCACGTGGGCGCACACCCTGGAGCCCGCGGTAGTGATCGTGTCGGTTGATGAACCGATCAATCGCTCGATTGCGACGATCCAGGGCCTGACGCGCGGGAATGCTCCGTGGACCGTCATTGGTCTGGTCAGTCAGTTCGACCGCGAGATCTTCCGTCGAACGGTTCTCGCTGGAGCGCGGGATGTTGTGCTGCGGAGCGCCCCGGTCAGCGAGCTGTACGAAGCACTGCACCAGGCGCGCCATGCCGACACGATGCGCGCAATGTCACCGTCGCCAGATTCGAACGTACCGACGGGCAGCGTGATCAGCGTGTTCAGCGTGAAAGGCGGCGTTGGCAAGACCACGCTGGCGACGAATCTGGCCGTCGCGCTGGCGCAGGAAACCTCCGCCAGCGTGTGTCTCGTGGACCTGGATGTGCCATTCGGCGATGTCGCCTTGATGCTCGACCTCCAGCCGGAGCACGACATCCTGGGCGCGATGGACGAGTCGGTCCTGGATGAGCTGGAGCGCCTCCAGAGTCTGCTCGTGCGCAGTCCGCACGGGATCCACGTACTGGCGTCGCCGCTGGCGCCGGACGACGCCGGCACGCTCGATGGAGAACTGGTCAGTCGACTGTTGTTGCGTCTGGCCGCCTTACATCAGTACGTGCTGGTCGACACGCCTGGCAGCTTGACCGAGCTGACGGCCGCATCCCTGGACGTTGCGGAGCTTGGACTGCTGGTCACGACGCCCGAGCTGACCGCGCTGCGGCGAACGCACTCGTGTTTGCGCGTGCTGCAGGGCCTGGAGTTTCCGACCAACAAGCTGCAGCTGGTGCTGAACCGTGTCGAGTCCAAGACGCGTCTCTCGACAGCCGAGGCGGTGGAAGCTCTGGGTCAGCCAGTGACCTGGCGAGTCGCAAACGATTACGCGGCCATGCAGAGCGCGGCGCTCGGCCAACCAGTCGTGCTGAGCAAGCCAAAAGCCCGACTCAGTCGCGACATTCGGGGTATCGCGCAG
>JAFAPL010000337.1 GCA_019247135.1 Chloroflexota bacterium
CAAAATCGAGTGTGGTCGGATCCTGGATACGTTCTGCGAACGCCACCGGCCACACGCGCAAGTACGCCATTCGGCTGCTGCGGCATCCTCCGCCTGAGGCACCGAGGCGGCGTCGCCGACGTGCTCGAGTGTATGGACCCGCCGAGGTGGAGCTGCTGCGCGCGTGCTGGGAGCTGACCGACCAGATCTGCGGCAAGCGCCTGGCGCCGTTTCTGCCCGAGCTGCTGGAGCGGCTGGCTGCCCGCCGATCGTTGCCTGCTTCAGCCAGTGTCGCGGTGGTGCAGCGTGTCAGCCGCATGAGCCCGGCGACGGTCGACCGCGTGCTACGGCCGTATCGGCTGAGGTTGCCGCGGCATCGCCCGAGTACGACCGCTCCGGGCGCGCTGCTCAAAGGCCAGGTACCGCTGAGGACGTTCGCCGATTGGGACCAGGCCAGCCCGGGCTTCTTCGAGATGGACCTGGTCGCCCACTGTGGCTGGAGTGCCGCCGGGGAGTTCCTGTACACGCTGTGCCTGGTGGACGTGGCCACCGGTTGGGTCGTGTGCGCCGGCCTGCGCAACAAGCGCGAAGACACGGTGCTCGCGGCCCTCGAGCGCCTGCGCGATGACTTGCCGTTCCCCATGCTCGGGCTCGACAGCGACAACGTGCGGCAGTATGACCGCGCCCAGACGCCGTACCGCCGTGTGCTGGCCAGCCGCATCCTCTCCACCGCTCGGATCGATGAACTCGCCGCCGAGTACGTGGCCTTGGACCCCGTGCAGCTCAAGCGTGACATCGAGGCGGCGCAAGCCACACTGCGAGCACGTGCCGCTCCGCTGGGCGCCAGAGCCCGCTGGGTGACTCAGCCTGCTCCACGGTCAGATTCTTACGTGAGGCAACCATGCCCCGTCGGTTAGATCCTTACGTGAAGCATCACGTAATTTGGTTGGGGGATGCTCGGGCGTTCGCCTGGTCGCACGGGCTACCATGCCCTCCTCGGTGAACTCGAGCGCACTGCATGTACTTGCCGTGGTCCCGGCGCGCGGCGGCTCGAAAGGTATTCCTCGCAAAAACTTGCAACTGCTCGCGGGCAAGCCGCTGGTCGCCCACGCCGTCGAGACCGCACTCGCCGCGACGCTCGTTACACGCGTCTTGTGCTCGACGGATGATCCCAAGATTGCAGACATCGCGCGGGAAGCGGGCGCCGAAGTCCCCTTCCTCCGCCCGACCGAGCTGGCCCAGGACAGAAGCGAGGACTGGCCCGTGTTCGTTCACGTGCTCGACCGGCTCGAGCAGCACGACGGCTGGCGGCCGGACCTGATCGTCAACCTTCGCCCGACCTCGCCGCTACGCACCCCACGCCACGTCGACGACGCTATTCATCTGCTTCTGCGCACCGGTGCCGACTCCGTCAAAGCCGTCTGCCTGGCGCGACAGCACCCGCACAAGATGTGGCTTCGCCAACCGGACGGTTGCATCGAGCCGTACCTCAAGACACCCTTTCGCCTGAGCCGCGGGCCTGACGTGCCACGCGCCGAGCTCGAAGACATCTACTGGCAAAACGGCGTCGTCGACGTCACCCGACGCGAAGTCATCCTGGAGCGCGGTGTCATGATCGGTCCACGCGTGGCAGGCCTGGTGACCGAGCCCCACGAGTCGATCGACATCGACACGCCACTCGACCTCGCCCTGGCCGAGCTGTTGCTGGCCCGTCGGGCCGTCGATGCCTGAACTGCGCGGCCTCGTGGTCGGGTTGGGTTCGATCGGTCGACGCCATCTGCAGAACTGGCGAACGCTCGGCCTGGGAGAAATCAACGCCGCGCGCGATTTTCCCGATCTAGCCGACGCTCTCAGTCGGACACGAGCTGATGTGGTCCTTGTCACGAACCCGACCAGCCTGCATGTGGAGACAGCGATGGCCGCCGTTCAGGCCGGCGCCCACGTGCTGATCGAAAAACCCCTCTCGCACACGCTGGACAAAGTTCCCGAACTCATCAAGGAGGCCGAGAGTCGCGGCCGCAAGTTGGCGGTCGGCTACAACCTGCGCTTTCATCGGGGCCTGCAGCGCCTGCGCGAGCTCGTCCAGGGCGGACGGATCGGCCGACCACTGACCGCGCGCGCCGAGGTTGGCGAGTACCTCCCCGATTGGCACCCGTGGGAGGACTACCGCCAGAGCTACAGCGCCCGGCCCGACCTCGGCGGCGGGCCCGTGCTGACGCTCAGCCACGACCTTGATGCGCTCTGCTGGGTGTTGGGCCGGCCAACCCGAGTCATCGGTCTTGCCGCCAGGGCCGGGTCACTGGAAATCCAGACAGAGGAGGCCGCCGAGCTGGCCATGACGTTTGAGGGCGGGGCGCTCGGATCCGTGCATGTCGACTACGTGCGCCGCGAGCCGCGGCGGTTCCTGGAAGTGGCGGGGGACGATGGCCTCGTGCGCTGGGAGTACGAAGCCAACCGTCTACTGCAGTACGCTCCGAGCACGCGCGAATGGCGTGTCGAACACGGCGACCCACGCTTCACGCGCAACGACATGTTCCTGGCCGAGCTCTCGCAATTCGCCGAATGGACCGACGGCGGCTCGCCCGGGCAGCTGGCGACGGCCCATGCCGCGGCAGGCGTCCTCGCGGTGGCCCTGGCCGGGCTGCGGTCTTCAGAGAGTGGCCAGGCCGTCAACCTCGAATGCGTGCGGGAGCCCGTCTCAGGGTGGCTGGCGGCGCTCTAGATCTCTTCCGTCTCGACGGCAAAGTTGCGCTCGTCACCGGCGGCGCTGGTCTGCTCGGCCGACGCTACTGTGAAGCCCTGATCGAGGCGGGCGCCCACGTCGCGATCGGCGACATCGCCGCGCAACCCGCGAGTGCAGTCGCCCGGGAGCTCGACCCTGATCGCGCCATCGGCGTGGGCCTCGACGTCGCCGACGAGGGATCGGTGCAGCGTGGGGTGGACGCCATCGTGGCGCGGTTTGGGCGGCTGGACATTCTCGTCAATAACGCCGCGCTCACCGTGCGCGGCGGCTCCGAAACACTCTCGCCGAGCGACTACTTCGCGCCGTTCGAGAGCTATAAACGCAGCGTCTGGGAGCGTGCCGTGGCCGTCAATCTGACGGGCATGCTGCTGTGCGCCCAGGCCGCGGGCCGCCAGATGATCGAACAAACCCCGTCGGGCGGCGTGATGGTCAACATCTCGTCGACCTACGGCGTGGTCGCGCCCGACCAGCGACTATACGCGGGCGTCAAGAGCCCGTACGCGGATGCTAGCTTCAATACGCCAGTCAGCTACGCGGTGACGAAAACGGCAGTGCTTGGACTGACGCGTTATCTGGCCAC
>JAFAPL010000436.1 GCA_019247135.1 Chloroflexota bacterium
TGCGACGGCGGCACCACCCGGTCCTCCAGGCCCTGAAACAGGATCACCGGGCACGACAGCCGGTCGGCGTAGTGGATCGGCGAGCGCTCCTCGTACACCTTCTTATCGGCCGGGTACGGTCCGATCAAACTGTCGAGGTAGCGCGACTCGAATTTGTGCGTATCGATCGCGAGCGCTTCGCAGTCGGCCACGCCGTAGTAGGACGCACCCGCGGCGAAGTTGTCGTGGAAGACCAGCGCGCACAGCGTCGTGTATCCGCCGGCGCTACCACCGCGGATCGCCAGCCGGCGCCCGTCGACATCGCCCTGTTGGGCGAGGTAGCGCGCGGCATTGATGCAATCCTCCACGTCGACGATGCCCCACGTGCCCCTGAGTCGCTCGCGGTACTCGCGCCCGAAGCCGGTGCTGCCGCCGTAGTTGACGTCGACCACGCCGAAGCCGCGGCTGGTCCAGTACTGCGTCTCGAGGCTGAACCGCGCAGGAGAAGAAGCCGTTGGCCCGCCATGGCTCTCGACGATGAGCGGTGGCTGCTCGCCTGGGGGGCCGACGAAGTCAGCGTTCGTCGGTGGATAATACGTCGCGTACGCGGGTTTGCCACCGGAGGTTGGAAAGGCGATCGCCCGCGGACGTGAGACGTAGCCCGGATCGACGGCTTCGGGCACGCTGCGGGCAAGTACCTGGTGTTGACCGGTGGCGAGGTCCAGCCGAACAACGGATGCGGCTTCTGTGGCGGACGCGGCGACGAACACGAGCGTGTTGCCGCTGTTACGGAGTCGCGGTGAGATCGCGGTGTACGGCACACTGAGATCACGCAGGCTGCCGCCGGACTCCAGGACGGCGAGGTGATCGAAGCCGTCTTTTGAATACAGGCAGATGATTCGGCCGTCCCGGAGAAAGGTATACGTCGACAGGCCGAACACCCATTGTGGAACGCCGAATTCGGCCTCCATCGGCGCGAGTGCGTCGATACGACCATTTTGCCAGGCGTAGAGATTCCACCAACCCGTACGATCGGAGACGAAATGGAGTAATCCGTTCGGGCTCCACTCCGGCTGGAAGATCGACTCCTCCGGTCCGCCCGCGACACGCCGTGTGTTGGAGACGGAGCTGTCGGCCGCCAGGTCGCCCAGCCACAGCTCCGTGCCGTCCCACGGCATGCGCGGATGGTCCCAGGCCAGCCATGCGAGCGTCTTGCCGTCGGGGCTGATGCGCGGATTAGAGAAAAAGTCGTGACCGTTCACAATAGTCCGCGGAGCGGCGGAACCGTCAGTTGGCAAGACGGCCAGGTGGTTGTCAGCGTCTGGGCCCGCGTCGGAGTGGACCTCGCGGACGCAGATCATCAACCGACCGTCGCTCGTGATGCAGCCGTCGGCGAAGCGTTCGCCTGAGGGCACGGCGGGCTCCGGCGTGACAGGCTGTGGTGCGGCGCCGTCCTGAACACGATAGAGGCGCTGGTCGGCAAAATTTGAAAAGTACGCGCTCGCGTCGTGAATGACGAACGCGCCACCACCATATTCATGCACTCTCGTTCGGACGTAGAAGGGCGACGGTACGATCTCGGTGCGTGTTCCGTCGGGCGATAGACGAACGAGGGTCACGCGTCCCGATTCGGTCGGCTTGCCTTCCGACCAGTAGATCGTGTCACCGACGATGTCCGCGACGCCGAGCGGAATCGCCCCCGCGGCGATCGCGTTGGCGGTAACGGGCGACTCCCAGCTACCGTACGGTGCGGCGCGTGTGCTCATGGCAGCTGCGCCAGAAAGCGTGTATCGACGAACTGCTCCGGCGTGTAATTGCTCACATTCGGTACGGAGCTCTTGAGAAAATCCATCATTGCTTTGATACCAGGCACCGTTGGCTGAAGTGAAGGATCAAACGGGGCCGTCTTTGTGTAGAAATCGTACGTCTTGCGCAGAATGTCCGGATCGCCGACTTTCGCATATTGATCCTGAACTTGCATCGCCAGGTCCGGTTGTGAGTTCCAGGCGAGGATGCCATCTCGATAGCCGGCCAGCAGTGGGACCAGCGAGGACGCCAGCTCGTCCAGGCGCGAGCGTTTTACCACGAGTCCGGTGTTCTGGTACGGCTGTGAAAAGATGTCCTGTAACAAGTGGAAGCCCTTCGACTCCACGACAAACGATTGTGGTGGGGCGACTACGCCAGCTTGAACCTGGCCGGAAAGCATGGCCGGAAGAATTTCTGTCGCGCTGCCGATCGGCCGCAGGTCGACATCTTCTGGTTTGAGTCCGAGCAGGGATAAGGAAACACGCGCGGAGTAGTCCGTCGGAGTGCCCGCTTTATCCGACGCAATGGCTTTCCCTTTCAGCTGTTCGGCGTTGGTGATCTCGGGCACCGCGTACAGAGCGAGGATGGGGTGGTTCAACGCGGAGCCGATGAAGACGAGATCCAGGCCACCGTTCACGTCGGCGGTGATGATGGGTGCGGCGGAGACCTCCTCCGCGTCGATGCTGTTGGAGATGATGGCCGGCACCGCCGCACTGGTCTCGATGAACTGGATGTCGACGCTGACGCCGTATTTGTCGAAGGCATTCGTGGCCTTGGCCATCCACAATGGGGCGAACGAGCCGGTCGGTGAGCCATACGACACCGTGAGCTTTGTCGCCGCCGCGCGGGTGGCCGCTGGAGCAGCGGTCGGCGTTGGCTGCGGCACGGCGGCGGGTACGCAGGCTTGCAGCGCGCCGCCAGCAGCGACCGCGCACAGGCGCAAGAATGTGCGACGCGATCGGGTCCGCATGCTCTGGATGAAACCACCCGTCGCGCGACGGCGCTAGCATCTGCGAGTGGCCGGTGGCGAGAAGCGGTTAGTCCTTGCCCTCGATATTGGAACGTCGTCTTGTCGGGCGATCCCGTACGACCTTGCCGGCCGCAGGCTCGGGAGCCGGCGGGCGCAGGTTCAGTATCAGCCGCGGGTTACAGCCGAAGGCGGCGCCGAGCTGGATGCAAACGGCCTGTTCGACCAGGTCTGTCAAACCATCGAGACGGTGCTCTCGCAAGGCCGCGAAGAAATCGTCGCGGTCGCGACGTCGACCTTCTGGCACAGTCTGCTCGGGGTCGACGAGAACGGCGAGCCGCTCACACCGGTGTATCTGTGGATGGACGCGCGCAGCCGCGAGCAGGCGGCCGAGCTGCGGAGCACGCTCGACGAACACGCGGTGCATGCGCGTGTGGGGACGGTCCTGCACTGGAGCTACTGGCCGGCCAAGCTGCGCTGGCTCCAGCGGACTCAGCCCGAGGTGTATCGCAAGGTGCGGCACTGGATCTCGTTTGGCGAGCTGCTACTTGGCCGTCTCACCGGCCAGTGGGGCGTGAGCACGTCAATGGCGTCCGGGACGGGTCTTCTCAACGCCCACACGTGCCAGTGGGATGGCGAGATGCTGCGCGCCATCGGTGTGGATCAGGATCGGCTGGCGGCTATTCGACCGTTGCGTGAGATGTCCAGCATCAAGCACAAGCAGTGGCCACGCCTGCGCGAGGTGCCGTGGCTGATGGCCGTTGGCGACGGTGCGTGCAGCAACCTGGGCGCTGGCTGCGCGACCCCGGACTGGTTTGCGCTGATGATCGGCACGTCGGGCGCCGAACGCGTCGTTTCGTGTCCGCCGGAGGGATTTTCGATTCCGTGGGGCACGTGGTGCTATCGGGTCGACGAGGCGCGGGTAGTTATGGGCGGCGCGTTCAACGATGGTGGCAGTCTGTTCGACTGGTTGCGCCACAGTTTCCGGTTGCCGCAGCTGAACGCGCTGGAGGACGCGCTCGTCGACATGGAGCCCGATGGCCATGGTCTGACGTTGCTGCCGTTCTGGGCCGGCGAGCGGAGCACAGGCTGGACGGACGACGCGCGCGGGGCGATCCAGGGGCTGCGGCTGCACACGCAGCCCATCGAGATCGTGCGCGCGTGCCTCGAGGCGATCGCGCTGCGGTTTGGCGAGCTCGATCGCTTGCTGCTGGAGGCGATGCCCGTCGCGGGTCAGGTGGTCGCGACGGGCGGCGCGTTGCTGCATTCGCCGGCCTGGATGCAGATCATGGCGGACGTCCTGGGCCGGCCGGTTCTCGCGTCCACTGAGCTCGAGGCGTCAAGTCGCGGCGCAAGCTTGCTGGCGCTCGAAGCGCTCGGCCTCTTGCCCGAGCCGTTGGACCGCATGCCACCCGCGACGAAACAGCGTTTCGACCCGGTCGCCAAACACACGGAGAAATATCGCGCCGCGGGCGAGCGCCAGCGGCATCTGTACGATCAACTCGTCCGAGCATCTGGAGCAAGCACGCATGACCGATAGATTGGCCGACACGTCTGTCCTGATTACTGGCGCGGCCAGCGGCATTGGCGCGGCATGCGCCCGCCGAATGGCTTCCGAAGGCGCCAGTTTGATGCTGGCTGATCTGAATGGCGAAGGCGCCGAGAGCCTGGCTCGGGAGCTGGGGCAGTACAGCGTGCAGGCGGACGTGACCGTCTCACGTGATATCGAGCGCATGCTCGACGCGGCATATCAGCGCTGGGGCCGGTTGGACGTGCTGTTCAACAACGCGGGGATAGCCCAGGCCCGGCCGATGCTCGAGCTTACGGAGACAGATTGGGACCGCATGCTGAACATCAATCTGCGGGCGGTGTTCTTCGTGTTGCAGGCAACGGCGAAGCGAATGCGGCAGCAGAGTCCGATGGCACGCTCGGAGTTGCGGGGCAAGCTCATTCAGACGGCGTCGATCGCGGCGTTTCGAGGTGGCAATCCGCACCAGGTGCATTACTCGGCGACGAAGGCGGCGGTGGTCAGCGTGACGCGCACGGCGGCGCAGGTGCTGGCGCCGTTGAAGATCACGTCGAATTGCATCTGCCCGGGGGTGGTGGATACGCCGCTGTGGCAGCGGCTGGACCTCGACTGGGGTGAGATCGAGGGTTGGCAGCCGGGCGAGGCGTGGCAGCGTCGGATCGCGGGGATTCCGCTGGGACGGCCCGAGAAGCCTGACGACGTCGCCGGCCTGGTGGCGTTTCTCGCCAGTCGCGACGCGGACTACATGACGGGCCAGGCGGTCGTGCTCGACGGCGGGCTCGTGATGGGCGGCTGACAGACCGGCGCGCGTGGGTCGTGCTCGCGGGCTGGCGCTGAGTGTGGCAGAGATGTCTCTTTCGGGAAACTGAACGCGAGCATTGACGCCCGCGCCCGGCGCCCGGCGCCAGGCTGCCGGCGGTACGCTGCGCGCATGCTGATGAAGGCCCCGGTTCTGCATGCTGTTCGGGAACCGCTCGTCGTCGAAGACGTCGAGCTGGACGAGCCCAAGACTGGCGAGGTCCTGGTGCGCATGGCGGCCAGCGGGGTGTGCCACAGCTGTCTCCACGCCGCTGACGGCTCGTGGACTGCGCCGCGGACGCCCATGGTGCTCGGCGACGAGGGCGCTGGTGTTGTCGAACAGGTCGGCGCGGGGGTCACGCGACTAAAAGCTGGCGACCACGTGATCCTGTCATGGGCGCCGAACTGCGGCTACTGCCGCGCGTGCGTGACAGGTCACCCGGTGCGCTGCGAAAACCGTCCGCAGAACGCCGCCATGCTGGATGGCACGACGCGCATGCGCCTGCGCGGCAAAGACGTCTACCACTACGCCTCGATCGCGACGTTCGCGTCGTACTCGGTCGTGCCCGAGATGGCAGCCATCAAAGTTGACGAAGCGGTGCCTCTCGAGACGGCCGCGTTGATCGGCTGCTCGGTGATGACTGGTGTCGGAGCCGTGCTGAATACGGCTCAGGTTCAGCCGGGCGAGAGCCTGGTCGTCATCGGCTGTGGCGGCATCGGCTTGAACGCTGTTCAGGGCGGTCGACTGGCGAGCGCGGAGCCGTTGATCGCGGTCGACGTCGCAGACAACAAACTCGAGTACGCGCGATCGCTCGGCGCGACGCACACGCTGAACGGATCGCGCGAAGACGTTGCGGCGCGCGTTCGCGAGCTGACCGACGGTCGCGGGGCGGACTACGCGGTCGTGGCCGTGGGCAGCACGAGCGCTGTTCACACGGCGTGGTCCACGCTCGGGCGTGGTGGGACGTGTGTGGTGGTTGGTCTGCCGCCGGCCGACCAGAGGATCGAGATCGACCCGGCCTCTCTGGTCGGACCCGAGAGACGGTTGGTGGGGAGCTGCTACGGGTCGGCGTCGGTGTTCGCCGATTTTCCCCGCATGGCGAAGTTGTATTTGTCAGGCAAGCTGAAGGTTGACGAGCTGATCACACGCAGGTATGGCGTAGACGAGGTGAACGAAGCCTTCCGTGCGCTCGCCGCGGGCGAGCTCGCGCGCGGCATTCTCGTCTTCTGAGTCTTTCCACGTGCGCCGCGGCCGCCGGTGCTCCCCGGCTGCTACTGGTCGCTGAGGGAGAAAGTGCTCTCGACGGGCAGGCCGGCGCGGAGCGTGTTCAGGACGACACAGTAACGCTCCGCGTTCTCCAGCAGTCTTTTCGCACGTTCGGGACGGCCGTCGTCCTTCACCTTGACGCGCGACTCGCAGCGAATGCTGCTGAAGCCCACGGGAGCCTCGCGATCCATGCCCAGCGTGCCGCGCAGATCCAGCTCGCCGATTGCCTCGACCTCGAGCGACTCGATCTCGATCCCCATCGCTGCGGCGACCATGCGCAACGTCACCTCCTGGCATGCCGCCAGGGCGCCGAGCAGCAGGTCACCCGAGCACGGCACGTCGCCAACGCCGCCCACGCCGGGATGGGCGCCGGACTGCCAGATGACATCGGGCGCGGCCTCGGGCGTCATCGCGCAGTGCAGCGGGTCAGCCAGGTCGCTGGCGCTGCTCTTGACGCGCAGCGTGATCTGGGCTGCAGTAGGGTCGGACTGATAGCGCGCCTTGATCGGCGCCTGGAGCTCGCGCAAGTTGACCTGAGTGCTGGGCATGGTGCTCAACACTGCCATGCAACCGGGCACCGCAGCAAGCGGGGCGGGCCACAGTGTCGCAGTGGGGTGGAACGGCGTTGCCGGGGCGGGGCTAACTTCTCAGTCGTCCTTCTCGTCGCGCTGGTCGCCGAGGGTGCCGCCGAGGGCCACGAAGCGCTGCAGGACGTCGTTCAGGCGCGCCTCGGCATCGGGCAGGGCGATGTCCGGGTCCTGCTGGACGCTGTTGAGCTCGGCTTCGAGTTGGTTGACAGTGTCGGCCACGTCGTCCGGCACGTTGTGTGGGTCGTCGACCGGCTGGTTGTACTGGATGGCGCGAGAAACGGTGAGGCAGCCGGTGCAGCTGGTGTTGATGGCGAAGGCGTAGTTCTGGGGCGCCACGGTGGTGGCCCGCTCGGCCGAGTAGAGGTTGATCTGGAGGGCGATGGCCAGCGTCTGGCAGCTGGTGCAGGTGCCCTCAGCGTAGGCCTCGTTGAGCGGCTCGACGCGACGGCCGGGGATGGTGTTGACCTGGATGTTGGCCCGCACCCGCAGCTGGCTGTCGGTGCAGTTATGGATCACCATCAGGTTGCGACCGTTGCCGGTGTGGAACTCGTCGCGGTCGTCGCCCTGCTGGTTGTCTTC
>JAFAPL010000519.1 GCA_019247135.1 Chloroflexota bacterium
GAGGCCGACGCCGAGAAGGAGGTCGCCCGCCACCTCCGGGCCTTCTCCCTGGAGCTCGGCCTGCCGGTCTGGCGCTACGAGGCCGCTGGCGTGGCGATCGAGAAGCGCGTGTACCTGCCGCACCATCAGAACACCGTCTACGTGAATTATCGGCTCGTCGCTGGCGATGAAAAAGTACGGCTCAAGCTGCGCCCGGCCCTGCACTTTCGGCCCTACGAGGCGCCGGTGAGCCATGCCCATTACGGCGACTATGCACTGCAGGCGTTCGGCAACCGCTTCGAGATCGCCATTCCCTCGTCGCCGCTGCCGCCGTTGCGATTATTCCTCTACGGCAGGCGGTCGGCTTTCACTCTCGAGACAACTTCGCTCGACAACATTCTCTATCGCATCGAGGAGAGTCGTGGTTACGAGTCGCGCGGTACGTTGTGGAGTCCAGGCTACTTCCGCGCCGACCTGACTTCGCGGGATGACGTCACGCTGGTCGGCTCGACCGAGGGCTGGGAGACCGTCCTCGCACTCAAGCCGGCCGAGGCGCTGGAAGCCGAGCAAAGTCGACGTCATCGCCTTCTGACAACGGCGCATCCGGCGGTGCAGACCGGCCCACCGCGCCAGCTGGTGCTCGCGGCCGACCAGTTCATCATTACGCCGGGGGGGCGTATCGAGGAGGCCGCCCGCGCCCACGCCGCCGGCGACGAGGTGCGCACCGTCATCGCCGGCTATCACTGGTTCACCGACTGGGGTCGGGACACCATGATCAGCCTCGAAGGCCTCACGCTGACGACCGGCCGCCATGCCGAGGCGGGCTACATCCTGCGCACGTTCGCCCACTATGTTCGCGATGGCCTGATCCCGAACCTGTTTCCCGACGGCGAGAAGGAAGGCCTCTACCACACCGCCGACGCGACGCTGTGGTTCTTTCATGCTCTGGATCGCTACCTCACCTACACCAACGATCGCGGCACGCTCCGCTTGCTCTTGCCGAAGCTAGTCGACATCATCGAGCATCATCGCCGGGGCACGCGCTTCGGCATCGGCGTCGATCCGCGCGATGGCCTTTTGAGCCAGGGACAACAAGGCTATCAACTCACCTGGATGGACGCCAAGGTAGGCGACTGGGTCGTGACGCCGCGCCGCGGCAAGGCGGTCGAGATCAACGCTCTGTGGTTCAACGCCCTGAAGCTGCTCGAAGGCTGGCTGCGCTCGGAGCAGTCCGAGGACGAGGCACGCGCGATCGGCCAGTACGCCGACCTGGCGCAGCGTTCCTTCAACGAGCGATTCTGGTATGCCGAGGGGGACTATCTCTATGACGTGATTGACGGCGAGACCGGCAACGACACCGCCTGTCGGCCGAATCAGATTTTCGCCATCTCGCTGCCCCACCCGGTGCTGCGCCGCGATTGCTGGCCGGCGGTGCTGAAGGTCGTCGCCGATCGGCTGCTGACGCCGGTCGGCCTGCGTTCCCTGGCGCCGGGGCATCCCGATTACAAGGCGAAGTACGACGGCGACCTGCGGGCGCGCGACGCCGCTTATCATCAGGGCACCGTCTGGTGCTGGCTGATTGGGCCGTTCGTCGATGCCTGGCTGCGGGTCCATCCGCAGGATCGGCGCGGAGCGCGCCGATTCTTGCAAGGTTTCCAGGAGCATCTCGGCGAGGCATGCATGGGTTCGATCAGCGAGATTTGCGATGCGGAGAGCCCGTTCCACCCGCGCGGCTGCGTCGCCCAGGCGTGGAGCGTCGCGGAGGTGCTGCGCTGCTGGGCGACCACGGCCGACGACGCCGATGCGCAGCAGTTGCAAGGTGGTGTCTAACCCAAGACCAATCCGCAGCGCAGGTTTTGAAGTTGCGTTTTTGGATTAGCACCAACGGTGCGGCGACAATATAGCCCAGGGCAGAGCGCAGCGCCGCCCTGGGTATCGCGACGTCGGTTTAGCCAAGCTCTGAAAGAGCGCAACGAGCCCCATGTTGTTTCGCTCTTTCAGAGCTGACCGGTTGAGAAGTCACCAAAACCCAGGGCGGCGCTGCGCTCTGCCCTGGGCTGGTTTGTTGCCGCACCTTCGGTGCTCAATGCGAAAGTGCGACTCCAAAACTTGTGCTGCGGACTGGTACCAACATCCAAGACGATGCTACCATGCGATACCTCGCGCTTGCTGCCGACTACGACGGCACCCTGGCGGATCACGGCCAAGTCTCGAAATCGACGGTCGCTGCCCTTGAAAAACTGCGCAGCAGCGGTCGTAGGCTTATTCTCGTCACGGGCCGCGAGCTGGATGAGCTGCTGGGCATCTTTCCCGAGGTCACGCTGT
>JAFAPL010000695.1 GCA_019247135.1 Chloroflexota bacterium
ATCGTGCCGCGAGTGCGAATACGTGGCTTTCGCTGACGGGCTCGGTGGACGGCAAGGATGGCCAGACCTGGTACCGCACCCAGGACGGCGACTTTGTGCCCGCGGCCGCGGTCTTCGTCCCCGCTCGCCTCGACGATTACGCCCGGCGGTGGCTCGACGTCGATCTCAGCACGCCAGCGCGCGTCACGGCGTACGAGGGTGATGCACCCGTGCGCTCGTTCCTGACGATCATCGGTGCGGGGCCCCGTCCGACGCCGGTCGGCGTGTTCACGATCCTTCGCCGCGTCGCGAATGAAACGATGAACAGTGACACGATTGGAATTCCGCGCAACGGGCCGGGTGGGTACTACCTGACCAACGTGCTGTTCACGCAGTACTTCACTGGGGACGGGGCGAGTCTGCATTACAACTACTGGAGCAGCATGTGGGGCTATCCGGGCTCGCATGGCTGCCTCGGGCTAACGTACGCCGATAGCTCGTGGCTATGGGATTGGGCGCACGTTGGAACGCCAGTCGACATCCACTACTAGCAACGCCGCGCCGTTCACGCTGCACGTCGCGGACGACGTGCTGGCGGATCTGCGGCAGCGGCTCGAGCACACGCGCTGGCCCGACGAGCCGCCCATCGGTGAGCCGTGGCAGTACGGCACCGATCTCGGCTTCCTGAAGCAGCTTGTTGCGTACTGGCAAACGGCATACGACTGGCGTGCGCAGGAAGCCGAGCTGAATGCGTTCCCGCAATTCAGCGTGCCCATCCATGGCATCGACCTGCATTTCGTGCATATCGAAGGCAACGGGCCGAACCCGACGCCGCTGCTTCTGTCGCACGGCTGGCCGGGTTCGGTCTGGGAGTTTCACAAGCTCATTCCGCTGCTCACCGAGCCAGACGATCCGCGCGACGCGTTCACGGTGGTCGCGCCATCGCTGCCCGGGTACACGCTGTCGTTCAAACCGGGCCAGCCTCGGTTTGGGGCGCCCGCCATCGCGGACACGTTCGCGCGGCTCATGGGCGACGTGCTCGGGTACCAGCGCTACGCGGTTCAGGGCGGTGATTGGGGCGCCTACGTCTCGGCCCGTCTCGGCTATGCGCACGCCGACCATGTCATCGGGGTACACCTGAACCTGCTTCCGTTGCGGCGCGAGCCGTTGACACTGGAAGGCCCGGAGGCCGACGCCTATCGCCACGAGCTCGACTACTGGCTTCGCGAGGAGACCGGGTATTCGAGCATTCAATCTACGAAACCACAGACGCTCGCCTACGCGCTGACCGATTCGCCGGTCGGACTCGCCGCGTGGATCGTGGAGAAATTCCGTACGTGGAGCGATTGTGACGGCGACCTCTCGCGCACCTTCTCGAACGACGATCTGCTGACCAACATCATGCTGTACTGGACGACGGGCGCGATCGGGAGCTCGTTCTGGCCGTACTACGCGCGGCTGCACGAGGGGTGGCCGTTGCCCGCCGACCGTCGAGTCGAGGTGCCGACGGCGTACATCTCGTTTCCGCGCGACATCCTGCATCCACCGCGGGTGCTCGCCGAGCGAGCGTTCAATATTCAGCGCTGGACGATATCGCCCAGAGGCGGCCACTTCGCGGCGCTGGAGCAGCCCGAGCGGCTCGCGGCAGACATCCGCGAGTTTTTCCGCGGGCTACGCTAGCTAGCCCGCCTAGATTGTTCAACGTGCAGTTGAAAACTCCGGCTGCTGAAGCGCCAGCCCGCGGGGTAATACTGGCGTTCGCGGCACGGTCGCCGTCGCAAGTACAGCCGAGCTAGCCCTCGCGCGATGGACCCGTGCGGTCGATGCGAATCCGTATCAACACCCGCCGATCGCGCTGCATAGCCGCGCGGTACTCATCCCAGTTCGGGTGCTCGCCCGAGATCTCGCGGTAGTAGTTGACCAGACCGTCCAGCGCCTCGGGCATGCCGACGACCGTAGCCTCGCCTTCAGCCTGGACCCACTCGCCGAAGAACGCGTCATTGAACACGCACACCGACGCAAAGCCCTCGCGCTGCACGTTGACGGTCTTCATCGCAGGCTCACGTGTGCTGATGACGAGGTATCCGTCGCGGTCGACGCCGACGAGCACAGGCGAGAGCTGCGGACGGCCGTCCCGCCGCGTCGTCGCGAGCACGCCGCGGTGATACACGCGCACGAACGCGCGGACCTGTTCGGGGCTCATAGCGTGTGTCCGAGTACTTGTTGTACCGCCGAGTCGGGCAGCGGCCCGCGTTCGGCGAAGCGGATCGCCTGCTCCAACTGATCCAGATTTGAGTAGCCGACGAGGACCGTCGAAACACCGCGCTTCGACAGACCGAAGCGCAAAGCGAGTTCGATCTGACTCTCCATGCCCAGGTCCGAAGCAAGCGACGCGAGCTGTGCGGCGCGCGCCACATCACCCGCGTACGTGCTGCCCGCCGCGAGAGGTCCGCCCGGATCGCCGGCGTTCGGCGCGCGCTGTGTGCTCGCTGCCGCCGCGCCACCGGCGAGCACGCGGATGACGACCACGCCGCGACCGGCTCGTGCGGCCGTGTCGATCAGGCCTTCGAAGTCCTGCTGGTCTTCGACGTCGCCGGTGTAGCCGGCGGACGGGTTCACCACGTTGAAGTACGCCTGAACGACCTCGAACGGTGCATTCGACAGCATCTCGCGTAGGGCGGCGCTCTCGCCGAGGCCGGTGAAGCCAGCGTGCCGCGCGAGCCCGGCTTCCACGACGTCCTGCAGGCCGAGGGCAACATCGCCGAGCGCGCCGCTCAGGTCCAGGTCTGTCCCGTCACGGCTCGACAGGACGACGCGGTTGTGCAGGTAGACGACGTCGACCCAATCGCGA
This sequence comes from Chloroflexota bacterium, assembly GCA_019247135.1. The sequence goes on from JAFAPL010000695.1 coordinate 2,831, forward strand.
CCTAACCGTCGCAAACTTGCCTCGATTGAGCTACGGATGGCAGCTCGCGGCCGGTGCATCTCTTCGGACGACAAGCGCACCTTCGTACCGACGACCACTCGAGACCATGCGTCGAGGTCGCGCATCACCTCACCGAGGTGTGCTTCGGACTGGCCATCGCCGTACGTCGCGGCGGTATCGAAGTAGGTGATGCCCGCTTCCAGTGCACGAGTTACCGCGCGGCGCTGCTCGGCCGGATCGCCACGCACCATGAGCCCACCGACCGCGCCGCAGCCAAATCCGAGGGCTGAAACGGTCAGCCCGGTCTGTCCCAGGGGGCGCTGTTCCACGCGGCCTATCCTACCGGCAGGTGGAGTTGGTCGATATCCAGGACCCGCACGATCCGCTCGTTCGATCCGTGGCCGACTTGTTGCTCGAGGTGTTCGCGGATCCGAACACGGTTCTCGGCGCGGACCGTCTGCGCGAGTTTCTCGCTAGTTCGGCAGCTGAGCGGAAGTTCAACATCCTTGCTCTTTCGGATAACCAGCGTCTGGCAGGTGCAACGGTGTTCAGCTACGTGCCGCGCTCCAATTGCGGGTTCTCGGAATATCTCGTCCTGCGTGGCGCCGAGCGTGCGCGCGGGCTTGGACGAATGCTCATCAACGCTCGGAGAACGCGGTTGGAGGCTGACGCCCGGGCGGCCGGCTTCGAGGCGTGCAATGGCCTATTCATCGAGGCGGACAACCCCGACCGAACGCCCACGCCGCTGCTGCAGGCTGAGCGCGAGACAGCCATCGATGCGGTCGAGCGGCTCAGGATGTTCGGACATCTCGGCTTCTTTCGCGTGGATTTCACGTACGTCCAGCCTCCGCTGGCGGCCGGCAAGACGGCGGTGGACTACCTCGATCTTCTCTTTGCACCGTTTTCTGGCTCAATGCGGGAGGTCCCCGCGAACTGGGTCATCGATACGCTCACTCCGGTGTGGCGCGGCTGGGCGGGCCCGATGGTGGAGTTACCGCGCGTGACGGCTGACCGCTTGCGGCTGGTCCCTCTCTGACTTTGACCTGGACTTCAGGCGAGGGCTGCATCGTCGGCGAAGTCCCATGTGCGGAGTGCGCCCGGCGCGAGACGGATCAGTGCGACATCTTCGCCGAGTGAATCGGCGTAGTCACGGCCCCGCTGCTCGCCGAGGTAGCGTGACGCGATGCGCTGCATGGCGGCCTGGGCCACGAGCACGTTGTGGTCCACGGTGGGCGTGCCGCTGACCTCGATGCCGCGAAACGGTGGCTCGTGATCGGCAACGACGATGGCGGCGCGCCGTTCACGCTCGATATGCCGCATCTTGACGTCGCGTGGACTGGTCACCACGGTGAAGCCGCCGTCTGCCCACTCGTGCCACACGGGTGACAGGAGGACGCCGCCGTCGCGGCGGTAGGTCGCGAGAATCGCGTTGAACGGCCGATCGAGCAGGTCGCCCAGCTCTTCAACAGTCAGGTTCTTGCGCATGCAGCGGCGCAGGGTACCGCGCGCGGGGTCAGCTCTCGGTCACGCAGTAGACCCGGCTCGAGTTCCTCCGGAGTCTCGAGGGTTGACCGCCAAGGGCGCTCTTCCAACACGCGCCGTAGGGTATGTCAGAAAGCTCCGGGCCACGGACCGGGGGAGGTGTCGGGCAGGTCGATGCGATCGGTGCGCAGGTCGTAGACTCGCATCAC
>JAFAPL010000762.1 GCA_019247135.1 Chloroflexota bacterium
GACGGAGTGAACCTCCTCGAGGTGCCCGACGAGCAGATGCGCAAGTATCGGCTCGCCGCAATCGCACTGGTGGCGCAGGGCGCCATGAACTCGCTGAATCCAGTCGTCCGCGTACGCGAGCAGATCATCGACGCGATGCGCGACCACGACGAGAAGCTCAGCAAGCAGGAAGAACGCGAGCGCGTCACCTCGCTCCTGCAGCAGGTTGGCCTGCGGCCTGAAGTCGCCGACCGCTACCCGCACGAGCTGAGTGGCGGCATGAAGCAGCGCGTCTGCATCGCCATTGCCATCTGCCTCCGGCCAAAGGTGATCCTCGCCGATGAGCCAACGAGCGCCCTCGACGTGGTCGTCCAGCGCCAGGTCATGGAGACGCTCAAACGCGTGCAGGAGGAGCTTGGAGCGTCGGTGGTCCTCGTCGGCCATGACATGGGCCTGATGGCCCAGTTCGTCCATCGGCTCGGGGTGATGTACGCAGGCCGATTGGTTGAAGTCTCACCCGTGCGTGAGATCTTCGAGGACCCACTGCATCCGTACACCCAACTGCTGATCGCCAGTCTGCCGTCGCTCGAACAGAAAGGCACGTTCCGTGGGATCCCGGGCTTGCCGCCATCCCTTCTCGAGCGTCCGGCCGGTTGTTCCTTCCATCCGCGCTGCCCACACGCGATGCCCCGCTGCCGAGTCGAAGATCCAGTCTTCGCTCAGGTGCGGCCGGATCGCTGGGTAGCCTGTCACCTGTACGACGAGCACGGCGAGCGCATCGAGCAGGTCAGCGCAACAGCAAGTGGCGAGGTCGTTGCATGACCACACTGCTCGAGGCACGCAAGGTTTCCAAGACGTTCGGCGGCGGTCTGTTCGATAAGCGCGTCACCGTGGCACTCGACGACTTCTCGTTCGCCATCGAAAGTGCACCACCGCGGGTCACCGCGATCGTGGGCGAAAGCGGCAGCGGTAAGACCACCCTGGCGCGGCTGTTGCTCGGACTCATCACGCCGACCAGCGGCGAGATCCTGTACAACGGTCAGCCCCTCAACAAGCTGGCGAAGCAGGACCAGCGTACGTTTTTGCGCGACGTCCAGATGATCTTCCAGGACCCGTACGAGGTGTACAACCCGTTCTACCGGGTCGACCACGTCCTCGAGACGCCGATCTCCGAGTTCAAATTAGCCACCTCGCCCCAGGCGAAGCGCGAACTCATCCAGCTGTCGATGCGCGCGGTGGGCTTGCGACCCGAGGAGACGCTGGGTCGTTATCCGCACCAGCTGAGTGGTGGACAGCGGCAGCGCATCATGGTGGCGCGCGCGGTCCTCATGCGGCCGCGGCTGATCATCGCCGACGAGCCCGTTTCCATGGTCGACGCTTCGCTGCGCGCGACGATCCTCGACAGCCTGCGGCAGTTGAACCGCGAGTACGGCATGTCGATCGTGTACATCACCCACGATCTGACCACCGCATATCAGATCAGCGACAACATCATCGTGCTGTATCGCGGCACGGTGGCGGAAGCCGGTGACGTCGATCTGGTCGTGCAGAGCCCGAAGCACCCTTACACCCAGCTCCTGATCAACTCGGTGCCGGAACCCGATCCAAACCGTACCTGGGGTGAGTTCCAGGTGCGGGGTGACCCATCCGAGACCGCGAACGGAGCGACCAAAGTCGAAGTTGCGGGCGTGCTCCCCACGTCCGCGGCGGCGAGCGCGACGGCTCGCGCGCACGGCGGGCACCTGGTGCAGGGCTGCACGTTTGCCGATCGCTGCCCGCACGTCATGGACATCTGCAGGCCGAATGTGCCGCCGCTTTATCGCCTGGACGACGCGCGGGCGGCTTCGTGCTTCCTGTATCGCGACCAGGGGGCTGCGATTGCCTCGGAGCAGCTCAACGACGTCATGGCCGCGACGGCATCCGATAGCTCCGCATTGGCGTAGGCTCAATCAAGCGGCTGGAGCTTGCTTATGCGGGCTGCCGCTGTTTGGCGCCGATCTCTCAATCCGTAGAGGTTGAACAATCGGGCTGCCGCTGTTTCGCGTCGATCTCTCAATCTGTAGAGATTGAACAATCGGGTTGCCGCTGTTTGGCGCCGATCTCTCAATCTGTAGAGATTGAACAATCGGGCTGCCGCTGTTTGGCGCCGATCTCTCAATCTGTAGAGATTGAACAATCGGCCTGTGACAGCGTTAGCCGAGCGTGCCAGTCGGCGGCCGCGAACGCCACCAGACTGGGTCAGGTCCCCTTACGGAGTCGCGGATTCGCCCACTCGTCGAGGCCTGCGCTGACGCCGAACAGGCCCATGAACACCATCACGATCACGATGATCGGCGGTAGGAACCACCACCACATGCCCTGCAGCAGCGCGCCGTAAAAGATCACCCAGTAGATGGTCATGCCGATCGTCGGCGAATCGACCGCACCCAGGCCCAACGCTTCGAGGCCCAGCGACGCCAGGATCGCCGCCGCGACGGCGCCGACCAGTGAAGCCGCGAGGTAAGGCAGCAGGTTCGGCATCAATTCAAAAAAGATGATCTTGAGTCCACTTGCGCCCGACAACCGCGCGACATGCACGTAGGCGCGTTCCTTCATCGTGAGCAGTTGCGCGCGTATGGTGCGCGTCGGCCATAGCCAGGCCAGCGCAGCCACCACGAGCGCCATCTGCTCGATGGTCATGGCCGAGTGAATCGAGATGGCCACGATGATCAGAACCAAGAACGTAGGAATGGTCAGGCCGACGTCGACGATGCCGCGCACGATCGCGTCGATCCAGCCGCCGTAGTAGGCGCCGGCGAAGGCGAGAATCGTGCCGATTGCCAGGCCGATGACTCCCGCCAGCAGCCCCATCCAGATCGTCAGCGGGATACCTGCGATCATCACGGCCATGATGTCGCGACCCTGCGTGTCGGTGCCTAACGGGTACTTCGCCGAGGGCGCCTGATTCGCCGCCACAGACAACGGCTTGTACTTGTTGACGTCGTAGAACACGTGCCCCAGGATCACGAACAGGGCAAGCAAACCGAGCAGTGTGAGTCCAAAGACCAGCTGACGGTTGCGCCCGAGATAGGCCAGGCTGCTACGTGCTTGACCAGCGACCTGGTTCTGGCTTGGGACCTCGATGCCCGGCGCGGCCTGACCAACGGCAACTCCCATATCCCGCTAGCTCCCCTCAGGATCGGCCATACGAGATCCGTGGATCGATCTTTGGATAAATCAAATCCAACACCAGCGTGGCGAGCGTGATCGACACGATGACACCGAACACGATGCCTTCAATCGCGAAGT
>JAFAPL010000832.1 GCA_019247135.1 Chloroflexota bacterium
CTCAGCCGGCGCGAGACCGACGAGTTCGCTCTCGAGGACGCGTACTCCGCGCTGCGACGCCTCTTCGCGGATACGCTCGAACACCAGAGCCATACCGGTCAGGCGAGTATCGAGAAGGTTCATCGAGACCTGGACCACGTCGGGGTCGGCCGTGCGAAAGCCGCGCGCCTGAACACCAGGCAAGCCGCCACTCGACTCGCGAATGGTCCGCGCTATCAGCTCAGCGACCGTCAAGTCGTCGGTCGCGAGCGTCACGTTGTACGCGATCAGCGGCGGCCGCGCGCCGACGGCGGTTGCGCCGGCCCGGCCGACGCGGGCCGGCCCGAAGTCAGGCGCCAGAGTTGGATCATTTGCGAGGTGATCGCGAAGATACTCGTACTCGCCACGCCTGAGGGCGGGTAGTCGGCGGCGGTCGGCTCGAGACGCGGCCTCCGCGTACAGGTACACGGGCAGGTCCAGTTCAACGGCGATGCGCCGGGCCAGGCGAACGGCGGCTTCGACGCACAGCCGCATGCTCGTGGTGCCCAACGGGACGAGCGGCACCACGTCTGTGGCGCCGATGCGCGGGTGTACACCCGAATGGGTCTGCATGTCGATGAGCTCAGCCGCGCGCGCGGCTGTACGGAATGCTGCTTCGGCTACGGGGCCAAGCCGTCCAGCAATCGTGAGCACCATGCGGTTGTGGACCGCGTCGGCGTGGCGGTCGAGAACGAGTGCTCCATGGACGCTGGCCGCGGCCGCCTGGATTGCGTCCATCACCTCGGGTCGCTTGCCTTCTGAAAAATTGGGCACGCATTCGACCAGCGCGGCGCGGGAGCTCTCGCGCTGACCTACCATCGAAGCTGCATTGAACCATCCGGGATCTGTCTCCATCCTCCATCTGGAGCTGTCGGAACTGCTCGATCGGCTCGGCTCGTCCGACCCGTCGCCAGGCGGTGGCGCCGCGGCTGCACTGGTCGGTGCCCTCGGCGCGGCGCTTGTGCAGATGACCGCCAGTCTGACGATCGGTCGGCCGCGGTTCGCCGAGGTTCAGGCTCAGGCCGCCGAGATCATCGAGCGCGCCGGCGCACTGCGGGCTCGACTGGCTGCGCTCGCGGATGCTGACGCAAGCGCTTACGCGCAGGTCAGCGGTGCCTATCGCATGCCTCGTGACGACGATGCCCAGAAAGCCGCGCGCAGCGCCGCGATTCAGGCGGCCCTTCAAAGTGCCGCACGGGTGCCGCTCGATACCGCGCACGCGTGTGCCGAAGTGCTGCAGCTGGCTGAGGAAGCCGTCCCCCTCTTGAACGCGATGGTGATTTCCGATGTGGTGGTCGGCGCGCTCCTGGCGGAATCTGGATTGGAAAGCGCCGCGGTCAACGTTGAGATCAACCTGCGCAGCATGAAAGACAGCGCGGCCGTAGAGCGGCTCAGCAATGAGCTACAGGGAATCCGCAGCGGTGCAGGCGAGCGAGCCCGGCGTGTCGAAGCGATCGGCCGTTCACGTTTCCACGGCGCGTAGTGCGAACGCAGCGTCCTCGATCGCATCGCGTGCGCTTTGCTCGTCCACGACCAGGATCAGGCGCGCCGGCGCTCGGTTCCCACCGAGCCAGCGCAGCGCAACGCTGATGTCCTCGTCGGACGTTCGCGGCCGGCCTGGAGTGAGCAGCTCGACGGCGAAGCGCGTCGCGTCATCCTCCTGCATCAGCGTGTACTGGACAAGCACGCCGCGATCGATGAGAAAACCTTCGACTCCCGACGGGCACGGCCGGACCACGGCGTAGCGCGCTTCGCGCGGGTCCGCAGGCAGGAGCTGCGCGCCGACATCGTAGTTGTGCACTGCCGCAAGCAGACGTTCGCACTGGCGTAGCTGTGCCGAGTCCGCGCTAGTTGCTGCCGCGCGTTGCCGCTCTCGAATGGCCACGACGGCCGGATCGAGATCGCCCTGGAGAAAGGACCACGCGCGCAAGAGCGCCGGCTCGTAGCGCAGGCGATCGATGCGGCGCAGGTGGTCCAGCTCGAAAACGGCGCGCGCAAGCTGGCGTGCGTGCTCGGCGGCTGCTTCGTTGCGAAACGGGCCAAGATAGTCAGCCTCGTCATTGCCCCTTCGCGCGCACACCTGGATGCGGCGAGGCGCCCGGCCAGGTGCCGGCAGCAGAGGGAGGCATAGCCATGTGCGCGGCTCGCGCTGGCGCCGCACCGTATTGAAGCGAGGCTGCAGGCGCCGGATCTCACGCTCCTCGAGCACCAGGGCCTCGAGGTCCGTCTCGCACAGCGCCGAGTCAACCGCGTCGACCGCACCGACCAGGCCCTCCAGACGCCGTGTCGGCCCGAGCGGACGGTGCACGTAAGCCTGCATTCGAGAGCGGAGCCGGCGCGCTTTGCCGACATACAGCGCTTGCTGGTCCGCGCTGCGCAGCACGTAAATCCCTGGTTGGTCGGGCAGTGCGCGTGCGGTCGTGCCGCGCCGCAACACGGACTCAGTCCCGGCGGTGTGCGACGCCAGGACGCTTGCCACACGCCCGTCTTGCCGCAATAGCCGCGGTACGACGAGCGCCAGGACGCGCGCTTCTTCATCTGGATGCTCGACGCGCCCAACCGCGACGCCCAGGGACTGGGCCACACGGGACAGAGTGGGCTTGTCGTCGAGGGAGGCACGCGCCATCTCGTTGACGTCGATCAACAGCTGTGGACCGAGCAGCGTTCCGCGCCGGCGTGCCTCGGCGTCGATGAACGACCAGGTGAGCAGCGCATCTTGAGCCGCCACGGGCCGAGCGCCAAGGAACTGGACGAACGTGTCGAAGACGGCGTCGAGCGGCGGCAGTTCGTTGAGCACGCCAGGCTCGATGCCCAGGCGCGTGGCGACGTACGTCGGGACGCGCGCGCCGGGATGCACCGTCGCAATGAAGCGCTGCAGAACCGATTCTCCCGCCACGTGAAGCGCGCCGATGTGCACGATGCGCCCGCGTCCAGGTGTCGGTCCGGTGGTCGCCAGCGCGAGCACGGTCACCTCGTCCGCCAGGCTCGCGGCCGAGCGTCGGACCCAGCAGCCGTCAGCCCGACGTTCGAGCCGTGGATCCTGGAGCAACGGTGTCGCGAGCTGCGCGTACAGGGCAGCCGGCGGTTGGCCACCGTAGACCGCCGCGAGCAGTGCTGGTTCGCTCAGACTTTCGGACCGGCCGAGCGCCTCGAAGGCTTTGTCACACAGTGCCACGAACGTGGGCACGACGCTCAGCTTGTAGAGAGCATGTCGCGCACTTGTTGCGCGACCCACGGCTCGCTCCAGGTAGTTTCGGGACCACCGCTCGACAGCGGACCCAGGCGCTGCTGGCGCACAACGCCTTGCTGGTCGACGATGAAGGTCGCGGGCAGGGCGCGCACGCCGTAGCCGCGAGTCACGTCGCCGTCCTGGTCCATCACCACGTCCTGGAGATGCAGGCCGAGCTCCTGCTCGTAGCTAGTGATCTGGTCAGGATCCTCTTGGAGATCGACCGAGTACAGCGCAAACGGCTGGTTCTGGAGCTCATCCGCGAGCTGCTGCAGTCCAGGCATTTCCGAGCGGCACGGGCCACACCAGGTCGCCCAGAAATTCACCAGGACCACTTTGCCGTGTTCTGCTTGCAGATTCGACACGCCGCCCTTCACCAGGGGCAGCACGATCTGCGGAGCGGGGGCGCCGACCTGCGCGATGCTCGGGGCACTTGGCGTGGACGCTGGTCGCTCCAGGAATGACAGCCATGCAACCGTCACCGCCGTCGCCAGCGCGCCGACGCCCACGATGATCAGCGGCAGGATCAACCGCGGGTCAAGTCGCATCGGGCCAGGATTGTAGCCAGGGTCCATGCTACGCTTCGCGTTTGTGTCCCAGCCGAACGATCTCCTGGCCGCGCTGCTCGAAGCAGACGATGCAAACCGCGAACGCATGCTGCATGAGGTCGAGGCTGGACGACTGGATACCGTAGTCACTGAGCTCGGGCATCGACGCGAGCCCGCCGCCGCGGCGGTCCTCGAGCTGATCGACCGAACGGTCGACGATCGCGGCCTGCGAAAAGCGGCGCGACGCGAGCTTCACCGTCTTCGCTCCGCGGGCGTGCACGTCCCGGAGAGCCCGCGCCCGGCAGCGGTGACGGTCGAACCAGCGCGGGCCGAGGCGCGCGTGGAGGTGACGCAAGCCTGGGCGACCGACTTCGATCCGACCGGTTCACGCGCTTTGTGGATGCTGGGGGAGCGATCGCTCGGCGGTGCCTGGCTCGCGGCGGTGCTGATCAATGACTCACAAGGCCTGCAGGACCTCAGCCTTGTGGATACGACGCGCAAGCGCTTCCAGCGCGAGCTCGAACAGCGTCGACGAGACAATGCCACGTGGGTCAGCCTGCCCGGCGAGTACGCGCTGCGGCTGGTCCGCGAAGGCGTTGACCTCACCCGCTCGCGCGGAGCCGGCGTGCCCACGCGCTATCGCACGTTTCGCGACACGTTCGGCGAAGCACCGGGCCCGCCTGAACGGGCGCTCGTCTACGAGACCGTCAGCCCCGTCGAGGCGAACTTCAACCCGGAGTGGCTTGAAGAATCGGGACGGCTGATCCGCGAGCCCGAGATCGCTGGCTGGCACGTCAGCGTGCCCGATTCGCTACGTGCGCGCACACTGGAAGTCGCGCGTACGCCGGTCTCCGCGCTACTGGTGCCGACGCATCCGCCAGAGCAGCAAGCGCTGGAGCTGCTCTCGGAAGCCGCACGTGACGCGCTGAGTCCCGAGGCGCGACGCGCGCTGCGCCGACGGCTCGAGGAGACCGGCTTCATCTTCGTGGCCACCGATCGCGTGGCGTCAGCTCGCCTGGCCGTGGCCGCCGCGCGCGCTGTCGAGGATCCGACGGTGCCGCTGGAGCGCCAAGCGCTCGTCCGTGAGCTGCTCGAGGCTGGCCTTGCACGCCTGGTCGCATCGGAAACGATCGGCAGCCGACGTGCCTCTGAACTGCTGATCGAGATCATGGAACGTGCCGTGGAAAGCCAACGCCAGGGCGGCGGCCGGATCGAAACGCGCCCGAGCGGCCTGATCTTGCCGCGCTAGTTGTAGCCGAACGCGCGCAGGCGCTTTGAGCGGCTCGGATGGCGCAATTTGCGCAATGCGGTCGTCTCGATCTGGCGAATACGCTCGCGCGTCACGCCGATCTCCCGACCGATCGCGGTCAGCGTATCTTCGTTGTCATCGCTGAGGCCGAACCGGCGCTCGATGACGCGCCGCTCCCGCGGCGTCAACGTCCCGAGCGTCTCGCGGATCTGCTCCGCAAGCAGGCGATGCTCCGCCGATGCCTCGAGGTTGACCGCGTTGTCGTCAGCCACGACGTCTGACAACCGTGTGTCCTGATCCTCGCCAACGAATCCGTCCAGCGAAACGGGCTGCGGCAGCACCGCCGCGAGCTCGCGAACCCGCTCGGCCGAGATCTCGAGCGCCGCTGCCAGCTCCTCGTCGGTCGGTTCGCGACCGTACTCCTGGTGCAGTTGACTCGAGATGCGGGCCATGCGATTCACCACGTCGAACAGATGCACCGGGATCCGGATAGTCCGCGCGTCGTCGGCAATCGCGCGCGAGACAGCCTGCCGAATCCACCAGGTCGCGTAAGTGCTGAACTTGAACCCGCGCCGCCAATCGAACTTCTCGACCGCGCGCAGCAGACCGAGATTGCCTTCCTGGATCAGGTCGATCAACGGCACACCGCGATTGGAGTAACGCCTGGCAATACTGACGACCAGCCGCAAGTTGGCGTCAGTCAGTTGCACACGCGCCGCCTCGCCCTCGCGGACGAGCGCCCGCAGTTGTTCCCGCTCATCCTCGGCGGCGAAATCCTCCCGCTGCAAGCGCTCGGCCGCTTCACGACCATGCTCGAACGCCTGTGACAGACGGACCTCGTCAGCGCCGGTCAGAAGTGGGACGCGACCGATCTCCTGCAGGTACAGAGCAAGGGCTTCACCGGTGGCCTCCCCGCCAGCTTCGGCGAGCGTCTCCGATGGAGTTCTCAGGTCGACGGAATCTATGGCTTGGGCCACGATAGGAGCGTAACCGTCGTCCCCGGCCCGTTCACCGTCCGCGTGAACGGTCTCGGGCTAAGAAGTTCGACCGACAGGTATGTGGGGAATCGCCGCGCCAGGCTTCTATTGCGACGAATCCAGTGTCGCCAACGCCGTGGCATCGAGCCGAAATGGCAGCCAGTCGCTCAGATGGCGTGCCCCAAGCTGCTCGTAGAACCGAATCGACGGCTCGTTCCAGCTCAAGACTTGCCAATCCATCCGACCGCAGCCACGTCGTTGTGCTTCGCGGACGCACGCCTTGAACAAAGCCAGCCCAGCGCCCCGGCCGCGAAACTCGGGCAGCACGAAGATGTCCTCCAGATAGAGCGTCGGGCGGGCGAGCAACGTCGAGTAGGTAAAGAAGTAGAAGGCATAGCCGACGGTGGTTGCGTCGACGTCCGCCAGCAGCACCCAGAACAGCGGCGGATCGGCGAATGCATCACGTTCCAGACGTTCGCGCGCGGCGGCGTCAGGCACCGGCAAATGCTCGTAGGTGAGCAGGCCGTCAATCAGTTCGATGACTCGCGGCAGGTCCTCGCGTCGCATGGGGCGGATCCGCATGCTCACTGGTCAAGGTCTCGCATCACCAGGCCCGCGGGTGGCTTTGGGTAGAAGTACGTCGACTTCTCGGGCATCCGATCGTGTGCATCGGCCACCGCCAGCACGGAGCTGACCGGCGTCGGATTGAGGAACACCGCCGCCGAAGCTTCACCTGTGCGGACCGCGTCGAAGGCTGCGTGCGGGTCCCGCGTATACGCCAGGACGTCGTCTCGACGCAGCCCGGTCTCGGCGACGATCCGGTCGAGCACCAGCGCATGCAGCAGCGCCACGTCGAGAGACTTCCACGCATCCGATCGATCGGAGGGCAAGGCATCGGGGGGCGGTTTTCGACCACGCAGCTCCAGCAGCCCGAACAGGTCGAGATGACCGAGCCCGACGATGCCGAACGCGGGGCCCAGGCGTCCCGTGCTCGCCAGCTGCTGCATGAGCGCATCGATCTGTTCGGGCGGAGCGTCTTCCCAGATCGGGTAGTACTCGACGTGGAAGATGTCGGCCCACTCGGTCTCGACGTCTTCCAGTCCCAGGCGTCCATCGAGGTGGAGCAGCAGCCTGTGCGTCGGCAGCACCAGCAGTCCTGGATCTTCGGCCTGCGTGATCGCTGCCAGGACGCCGGCCGCACCCTTCACGCTGTGCGCCTCATCTCGGAACGCCAGGCAGGTCTCGTATCGGTGATGGCCGTCCGCGATGTAGAGGGGCCCGGCACTTTCAAATGCCTGTTGAACCGCCGCGACCATAGACGGATCGGAAATTCGCCATAGACGATGTCGTTCGCCACGCCAGTGGATGTCGATCTCGGGCGGTCGCTGTTCGGCACTTGCCCAGGCCTGGGAAACCGCGTCGGGCGTCTCACGCTGGAGCACCCAGATCGGACTGACATTCAGGTGCGTGCTGCGCAACAGGTCGAGTCGATCTTGCTTCGGGGCTGGCATGGTCTGCTCGTGAGGCAGAACGGTTTCCGCGCTCCACGGCTCGAGCGCCAGCGCGCCGATGAGATCACGCCTCTGATACGTCTGACCGCCGTACTCGAATTCGGTTGCCGACAAGTAATAAGACGGCGCGTCATCCTGCCCTAGAATGCCCTTTTCTCGCCACGCCGCGAGCTCTTCTGCCGCCAGCGCGTAGCGGCTGCCAGGCCGATCAGGCGCGTCACTCGGCAGCTCCAGGTGCACCGCGTTGTACGGCGATGCTGCCTCCAGCTCGGCCTGCTCGCGCGGAGCAATGACGTCGTATGGCGGACTCAGCAGGCGTTCGAGCTCGCCAGCGCGTTGCGTATATCGCAGGCCAGCAAAAGGCAAAACGGACGGCAAACCGCGAGTCTTCTCCGCGACCAGTTAGCAGGTCTTGACATCAGCATGTCAAGTCGTGCCACGTAGGCTTCCGGTCGATAGTGGTGCCTCTATATACTGCCTCGCTATCCGAGTTCTCCGACTTTTAGCAATAAGAAGAAGAGAGAAACTCCAGGAGGGGAGCATGCGCTTCAGCCATTCCCTCCGCATGTCGGGTCGGGCGGCGTGCACCGTGTTGTTGCTCGGCGTGGGGGTAGCGTGTGGTGGTGGTGCCGCATCCCCGACACCTACCGCCGGGGCGAACACGGCGGCCGCACCGGCCACGGTTGCCTCGCCCCAACGTCCGCCGCTTGCCTCGCCCGGGGCTTCGCCGGCCACGAGTGGCTCCCCAGGCGCGAGCGCGAGCCCGTCGCCCGCGGGGATTGTCGGCACGCCCGACGCCTCGGGCAACCGAACGTACGAGGTGCAGTCGGGTGACACGCTGGGCACCATTGCGCAGAAGTTCTATGGGGATCCAACGCAGTGGCGGCCGATCTACGACGCGAACAAGGACGCGATCGGCTCAGACCCGGACCAGCTGAAGCTCGGCATGCAGCTCAAGATCCCACCCAAGCCGTCCTAGTCACAAAGCCGTCACCAGACGCGCGAGTTACGCGTTTGCGACACGGCCCAAGGCGGGGCCATATCCCTGGCGTGCCTACGATCTTCAAACATGCGCTCGCGCCGCGTCCTCGCGTGCTTCGGCCTGCTTTGCGTGGGACTGACTGCCTGCGGTGGCACCCCGCGCGCCGCCAGCGCCGACCTGGGGCCGGTGCTTCAGCCCACGCCCGATCCGACGCTCGACGCCGTGGTGCGCGGCTTGCCTTCGGCGCTGGCCGGCGTCCAGCCGACACCTACGCCAACCCCTCAGCCGCCAGCGGCGCCCAGGTCGAAGCCCGCCCCGAGCAAGCCAAGCAGGCCAACCGCCAGTCCGACACGCGCGCGGCGCTAGCGGGAATCCAGGGCCCTCGCGGGGCGTTGCAAACCTGGATGGCTATACTCCGGAGAGATTGCAGGCGCAGCGTATGACCGATTTTGCTCAGACTACTGATTGGGACGTCGTAATCGTCGGCGCCGGTCCTGCGGGTATGGCTGCCGCGCTCTACACGGGCCGCGCCAAGCTCAAGACGCTCTTGCTCGACCGCATGGGCGCCGGCGGCGGTCAACTCCTGAATACCGAGCTCATCGAAGACTATCCGGCCATCAAGAGCATCACCGGAAGCCAGATGGCTACTGACTTCGAGGAGCAGATCCGGGAGTTCGGCGTCGAGGTCACGTGGGGCGAGGTGACCGGCGTCGAGGCACGCGGCAATCGTCGCGTCGTGAAGACCGACGATACCGAGTATGTCAGCAAGACGGTCATCCTGACGACTGGCGGCCTTCCGCGCAAGCTCGGCGTTCCGGGTGAGGTGGAGTTCGCCGGACGCGGCGTCAGTTATTGCGCCATCTGCGACGGCGCGTTCTTCAAGAACCAGGTTCTGGCGGTGATCGGTGGCGGCGACAGCGCCGTCGAGGAGGCCACATTCCTGACGCGCTACGGCGAGAAGGTGTACATCGTTCACCGTCGGGACGAGTGGCGTGCTCAGAAGCTGCTGCAGGAGCGCGCGCTGGCGAACCCCAAGATCGTGCCCGTGTGGAACACGGTCGTCGAGGAGATCGGCGGCGCTGAGAAAGTCCAGTCGCTGCGGACCAGAAACCTGCAGACCGGCGAGGAAGGTCAACTGGAGGTCGGCGGCGTCTTCATCTACGTCGGTTTCATGCCCAACAGCGACATCTTCGGCCCCGAGTTCCCGAAGGACGACTCGGGTTTCCTGCTCACGGACGACAAGATGGAGACGCCCATCCCTGGCATCTACGTGTCTGGTGATGTGCGCAGCCAGTACGTCCGCCAGATCTCGAATGCGGTGGGCGATGCCACGACCGCGGCTGTCGCCGCGACGCGCTACATCGAGGAGCTCGACGCCACCGCGAGTCCTGAAGAGGCCGAGGCGGCCGAGCGGCTGATCGTCTCCGCCTGAGCATCGAGTATGTTCGCGTCGCGCGTGTGGCCGACGTGCCGCCAGGCTGCGTCGTGCTGGTGCGCGCGGGCGAGCGGTTCTATGCGCTGGCGAACGTCGATGGCACGTTCTACGCGCTCGACAATAACTGCCCGCACAACGGCGGGCCGCTCGGTCGCGGGACGCTCGTTGGCCAGGACCTGACGTGCCCCTGGCACGGTTGGACCTGGGACGTGACGAGCGGCCGCAACCGCTGGCCGGGTAGCGACTGGCGCGCCGCGCGTGTGCCCGTGCGGATCATAGGCGACGAGGTCCAGCTGCCAGTACTCTGAGGGCGTGATCGAGTGCGTGCTGGCTCCGAATCCTGGACCAATGACCGGTACAGGCACCAACACATGGCTGGTCCCGAATGGCTCAGGCGAGCTGGCCGTCATCGATCCCGGCCCGGACGACCCTGCTCACATCGACGCGATCGTGAAGGCGGCTGAACCGCTGGGCCGTATTCGCGCCGTGCTCGTCACGCACCGTCACGGCGATCATCTGCCCGCCGCCCTGCCCCTGAGCGAACGCACCGGGGCGCAGTTGTTCGGCCATGCGGACCTCCCCGGCGTCCAGCGCGCGCTCGCCGACGGGGAAACCGCGTTCGGCACCTTGAAGGCGCTCCAGACGCCGGGTCACACGCCCGAAAGCGTGTGTTACTTCGATCCAACTTCAGGCGCGCTGTTTACGGGCGATCTCGTCGCCGGCGTGGGAACGGTGGTCGTCGACCAGCTCGGGCCGTACATGGCCTCGCTCGAGCGTCTGCTCACGTTCGAGCCGCGCACCATCTATCCGGGTCATGGTCCAGTCGTCCAGGACGCGATCGGAAAATTACAGGAGTACCTGGACCACCGCAGACAGCGCGAACGGCAGGTCCTCGCCGGGCTGCCAGCGACCATCGATCAGCTCACCGCGAAGATCTACACCGACGTGCCGTCGAACCTGGTGCCCATGGCAGCACGCAACGTGAGCGCCTGCCT
>JAFAPL010000851.1 GCA_019247135.1 Chloroflexota bacterium
CCAGCAAGCCGTTCCGACGTTCACCGAAAGTCTGGCGCTCGCTCGCCACAGAGGCCCGCGCTGGACCGCGTACTTCTGCCTGTATTGCCTCGGCGAGTCTGCACGCCTCCAGGGCGATCTGGACCGAGCGGACGCTCTGTTGAAGGAGGCCCTGTCACTCTCCTCGGCCGCGTCTGATCGCTGGGGCGCTTTCCATGCGCTCTACGGCCTCGCGTTCGTCAACCTGGAGCGCGGCGACTTTGCGCTGGCGACCAGCCAGGCGCAACAGAGCTTGAGCTTATGCGCGGAGCTCGGCGACACGCGTGGGAGTACGTATGCGCTGGAGACTCTGGGCTGCATTGCGGTCGCCCAGCGGCAGCCGCATCGCGCCGCGCGCTTGTTTGGCGCAGCGGCGGTGCTCAGGGAACCGGTCGGTGACTTCACTTCGGCGACGCTGCAGGCAGCGCGCGAGCGTGGGCTGGCGTCCATCCGTGCGCAGCTCGGACAACGTGAATTTGCCACGGTGTGGGCCCACGGGCGGACGTTGTCGTTCGAGCAGGCCGTTGCTCTTGCACGCGGAGCGGACGCCTCGGAAAACGCGCCGGGCGGTCTTTCGTCCCGCGAACGGGAAGTTGCTCAACTCGTCGCGCGCGGGTTGAGCAATCGAGAAATCGCCGATGCGCTCGTATTGACCGAGCGAACGGTGGAGAGCCATCTCACCCACATCTTTGGGAAGCTGGGGCTCCGTTCGCGCAGCCAGCTGACGGTATGGGCGCTCGAAAACATCAGTCACGGCCCGTCCACGGGTTCCGAGTTTTCCACGATGACGTAGGACGTCCCGAAGGTGGAGAGTGGCGCCACCAAACATCCCGAGCAGGGGGGACTGTCACGTGGCGCTTCTCGAAACCAGGAGAGATGAAGCGGCTTTAACGGACTCGGATATCCAGGCGTTGAGAGCGCAAATGCGCGGACCGCTGATCGGCCCGGAGGATCCCGCCTTCGACGAGGTGCGAAAGCTCTACAACGGGATGATCGACAAACGCCCGCGTCTGATCGCGCGCTGCGTCGACGTTGCCGACGTCGTGGCGGCGGTGAACTTCGGCCGGGACCACGACCTGCTTGTTGCGATTCGCGGCGGTGGCCACAACGGCCCGGGGCTTGGCAGTTGCGACGACGGCATCGTCATCGACCTGTCACTCATGAAGAGTGTTCGCGTTGACTCCGCCACTCGGACGGTTCGCGTCGATGGCGGCTGCACCTCAGGCGACGTCGACCATGCAACGCACGCGTTTGGTCTGGCTGTGCCCTTCGGCATTGTCTCAACCACCGGTGTCGCCGGCCTCACGCTCGGCGGAGGCACAGGCTATCTCACTCGCAAGTACGGGCTCACCATCGACAACTTGCTCGAAGCGGATGTCGTCCTGGCGAATGGCAGCTGCGTCACCGCCAGCCCGACCGAGAACGCGGATCTGTTCTGGGCCTTGCGCGGTGGCGGTGGCAATTTCGGCGTCGTGACAAGTTTTCTATTTCAGGCGCATGCAGTCAGCACCGTGTACGCGGGCCCGATCTTCTGGGAGGCGACGCACGCCCGCGAAGTCATGCGCGCGTATCGCGAGTTCCTGCCGACTGCACCGGAGGAACTGGGTGCTTTCGTCGGCTTGAAGACCGTGCCTTCGCTGGACCCATTCCCAAGGGACTACTGGGGCCGACGTGCCTGCGCCGTCATTGGCAGCTACAACGGTCCGGCCGAAGACGGTGCCAACGTCATCGGCCGGCTCCTGGATTCCGTGCCGCCGCCCATTTTCAACTGGATGGGCGCGATGCCTTTCCCGGCCATGCAAGCCCTGTTCGATCCATTCTTCCCGAAGGGATTGCAGTGGTATTGGAAAGGCGATTTCGTGAAGTCGCTCCCGGACGACGCGATCGATACGCACATCGCCCAGGCGGCGATCGCTCCAAGCGACCTGTCGCTGATGCACCTGTACCCGATCGACGGCGCGGTTCACCGGGTGCCCGCGGATGCGACCGCCTGGAACACGCGGGACGCGCAGTTCTCGATGGTCATCGTCGGAGTCGACCCGGACCCCAATAAAGCGGAGGCGTTGAAGAGTTGGGGCCGAAACTATTGGAGCGCTGTTCATCCGTACAATCTGGACGGCGCCTACGTCAACTTCATGATGGATGACGAAGCTCAAGGACGAGTTCAGGCGACGTACGGTGACAACTACGCTCGCCTGGCATCCATCAAGGCCAGGTACGATCCGGAAAACCTGTTCCGAGTCAACCAGAACATCCGGCCACAAGCATGACCGTCAGCGGTTTGTAAATCTAGGCCAGGGGCGCAACAGCCACACTCGTGCACCGAGTGGAAGCTCAAGCACATCGCCAACCACGTCATCGGCGAGACCTCTGCGTGCCGCCGAGCTGTTGAACGGGAGAACTATTGCGGAGGTTGGCAAACGACTCCATGGCGATCTCACTGGCGAGGATCAGCCGCCGCGTACCGCCTGTGAACAAGGCCTGTGCGGCACACTTGGCTCCGGAAGCATGACCAATCCGCAACAGGAACAGGCCCAGCGCGAGCGGCTCCGCCGCCTCGCCGAGCGAGTCACGGACGAGCAGTTGGCCACAC
>JAFAPL010000914.1 GCA_019247135.1 Chloroflexota bacterium
GTCGATCTCTGGAAAGGTGAACGCACGGACAGCAAGCGGCTGCACGACAATCCGAGTGCGGCGGCGTTCTCGTCCGATGGATTGCGGACCTACGTCACCCTGAGCGGCGGGAACGATTCACCTCCGCCGCCCAGCACCATCGCGTTCTTGAAGACAAAGAACCAGGCGAAATTCGGCGAGGTGCAGGTTGGCACCCAGAGTCCGGGTGTCCAGATCCTGCGACGGATCGAATCGCTAGCAGTGGCGCCGGGGCCGGAGGGTGATGTGCTGTATGCGGCGGGCCACCTTAGCGGTACCGTCTGGGCGCTCGACGGCGGCTCGGGTCAAACGCTCCAGGAAATCGAAATCGGCGGAGGCCCGATCGCCGTGCTCGCG
Source organism: Chloroflexota bacterium (assembly GCA_019247135.1). The sequence goes on from JAFAPL010000914.1 coordinate 376, forward strand.
GACCCGCCCCGCCAGCGCGTCTATGTTCTCACGGACACCACCAATGAGCTCGTAGCCGTAGACACCACCACGCAAACTATCACCCAGCGACTCACGCTGTCTGGCAAGCCTTCTGCGGCCGCGGTGGCGCCGGATGGGACGGTGTACGTCACCGGAATTGACGCTGGTCAGCTGTGGTCAGTCAACCCGGAGATGACTGGAGCTGGACGCCCAATTTTGGTTGGAAAACAACCCTCGGCGGTGGCCGTAAGCGCGGATGGGACTCACGTATACGTGACAGCACGAGGGGAGGGCTCGCTCGTTGTTATCGACCCGCGCAGCGGCCAGGTCAGCTCGCGCATCGAGGTCGGCAAGGACCCTGTGGCGGTCGCAGTAACTGCTGCTCGTCCGGCTGCTGACACTACGCCGGTGCCAACCAGCGTGCCAGCCGCGCATCCGACGGCGACGCCAACCATCGTGCCAAGCCCGACACCGCTGCCCGAGGGTGTCTTGCCGCCCGAGCACATGCCGGCCAACGCGGTGGGCGAAACCTTTGTGAGCGACGCGGCGAATCCGGTGAGCCTGGCGTTCGCGCCGGACGGCACACTCTTTTACAACGAGCTGCGCACGGGCAACATTCGTATTGTCAAAAACGGCGAGGCGTTGCCGGACGCTTTCTACAATTTCAAAGTCTCGGGCCAACCTGAAGCTGGCCTGATCGGCCTGACGCTGGACCCGGACTTTGCCGACAACCATTACGTGTACGTCTTCTATACGTCCGTACCGGAGGGCCAGGACAACGGAGGCCCCAACGGCCCGAACGAAGTCGTCCGCCTGACCGACGTCCAGGATAAAGGCACTGACCTGACGTACATTCTTCGGGATCTCCCGTCAGGCTCCATCCACAACTCTGGAACACTCCGCTTCGGCCCCGACGGGAAACTGTACGTCTCGTTGGGAAACAGCGGGCAGGCCCCGAATGCACAAGACCTCAGCACATTGGCGGGCAAGATTCTGCGCGTCAACCCGGACGGCTCGATCCCTGACGATAATCCCTTTGTCGGACAGGAGGGCAAGCAAGCTGCTGTCTGGGCCTACGGCATCGGCAACATGTTCAGCTTCGACTTCGACCCGGTGAGCCAGCACCTGTTCGCGGGGGAAAATGGGCCCGGCGCGAACGACGAGCTGGACCTCGTAACCAGGGGCGCCAATTTCGGATGGCCGCCCAGTGGCTACAAGTACGAGCACGGTGTGACCGATCCCATCGCGGTGATGAATCCAGCGATCGCTCCAGCCGGCGCGGCATTCTACACGGGTGACCAGATCCCGGAGTGGCAGAACGACTGGTTCTACTGCAACTCTCAGCAGGGCCAACTGCGCCGCGTGCGATTGGCGCCTGAGAGCCGCGACCGGGTGGTCTTCGAAGAGATCGTCAAGAACGGGTGCAGCCTCAATCTGGCCACCGGCCCGGACGGAGCGCTGTACTACTCCAACGCGAAAGGGATCTTCCGGATCCGTGGGGCGGATGCCACGAACTTGCTGCCTGTGGTGACAACGCCAGCCGCCGCCGCCGCGACCCCAGGCCCGACAGCCACACCAACCGAAGCGGCGCCCGCCGGCAGTACCGCCGAGGATCGCGAGGTCGACGTGAGCTTGACCGAGTCGAAGGTGCAGATATCGCGCACGAGAGTGGCTACCGGCCAGGTGCGTTTCGTCGCCGAGAACACGGGCTCGACCGCCCATGCCCTGCGGATTGTGGGCCAGGGCATCAACGTCAGCACTGATGAGGTCGATCCCGGTCAATCGAGCACGATCAATGTGGTGCTGCCGCCTGGGGAGTAC
>JAFAPL010001114.1 GCA_019247135.1 Chloroflexota bacterium
GCCGGGTTCATCGACACGGATCTCGCTGCTGACATTGAGCTCCCCAAAGTGCGTCCTGAAGTTGTGGCTGCCGTGACAGTGGGAGCCCTGCGTGCGGGACGTGAGCAGGTGCTGGCGGACACCACCAGTCAGCAGATTCGTGCAGCACTCGATGCGGATCCGGAGGCGCTCACTCGGCAGATGCAGCAACTATGGGACATCAGCCACGGCGTGAGTGGAGCAGCCCAACATGATGCCAGTCCACCAGCGCTAATAGCTGGGACGTCCGCACTATGGACAGCCCTCCCGCGGCGGGGGAGCTGAGATCGTAGCACGCCCACGGGTCGTGTGAGCGGCTGCGACTCTGCGCCAACTGGCCTCGTCGACCTTGTCGAACCAGGCAAACCGTCTGGGCGCGCGCCAGGACGTGACGCGGCGCATCCAGGATCCGTTCGACAAGCCCTGGTTACTCTAAACGCGTGCCGACACTGAGTCGCGCATGGAGCTGGAGACTGCATGGCAATCGTGACATACGAACCGGAGACGACAGCGCTTCTCGTCGTCGACCCGTACAACGATTTCATTTCCGAAGGCGGGAAAGTATGGGATCGTTTGAAAGCTGTAGCCGAAGCGAATGACTGCGTTTGTCACATGTTGCAAGTGCTCAACGCAGCACGGATCGCGCGGCTTCGCGTCTTTTATGCCCTCCACCACCGATATCGTCCCGGTGATTACGAAACATGGAAGTACCTTGCTCCAACGCAGCGGGCAGCCTGGTCGTCAAAGGCCTTCGAAGACGGCACATGGGGTGGTGAGATCCGCGCCGAATTCACTCCTCAGTCTGATGACGTCGTGGCGCTCGAACACTGGTGCTCCAGTGGTTTCGCTAACACGGACCTGGACCTGCAACTCAAAAAGCACGGCATTCAGAGGGTCATCGTCGTTGGGCTCATCGCGACGACTTGCGTCGACTCAACTGTGCGCTTTGCTGCTGAGCTCGGCTACGACGTCACTATGGTTCGAGACGCGACAGCGAGCTTTTCAGAGGAGGACATGCACGCCGCACTCGACATCAACATCCCCAACTACGCGAGCGCTATTGTGACTGCACAGGAGCTCGTGCAGGCACTGACGCCAGCAGCCGCATACGCTATCAGCGATGCATTGACAGGGACCCAACCCCATGGCTCAAGAAACGATCCGCTCCGCTGAAGAGACGTTCGCTCAGCATTCCCGGGCACTCAGGTCCGAACAGCTTGATGACGTCGTTGCTACCTTCCACGACGACGCCATTGTGATTGCGAACAGGAAGGCATATCGTGGTCTTGACGGTATCCGACAAGCCTTCGCGCAGCTCTTGTCAGAAGTGCCACAGGCGGAATGGGAAGTCGGCCGCGTTTGGGCAGGCGATGTGCTGTATATGGAATGGAAGGCACGCAGCGCGAGAGCCCACATCGATGACGGCATCGATACGGTGATCTTTCGCAATGGCAAGATCCAGGTGCAAACAATTCACTACACACTGCATGGGACCTGAGGCTGGCTCATCGGGCCACGTACCTGCGACGGCGCCCCACTGATGGATACGGTCCTGCTCGCCGCGGGGGATGCCTGAAGCTGCACTCCACGCCTGACCGTGAGCTCAGGCGTGGAGGGTCGCCAGCCAGCGCAGCCCGCTGAGACTCGGCAGGAAGCAGTACTCGCCACCGCGAGTGAGAACGAAACGCTCGACGCCGTGCAGGCGACGCCGGATCGGCCGGGCGGGAATAGTGAAGTTGCCGGTGCCGTCGTTATCGCCGACCAGCAGGTCCTTCTCCTGATCGAGTCCGATGAAATTGCCGTCGTTGAGCCATTGCGACTTGATGAACTCAAACTGGCGGTCGAGGTGGGCGCCGATAAACACGAACACGATGCCGCGATCGGCGCCGTCGTCGTCCAGGACTCCGGCCGGCAATGGCGGGCCATAGCTGGTGCCCCGCCGAATCATGCGGTGCAGGTGCACGTCGCCGATGATGTCCGAGTCACGTGGGTTGGCGCGCCTGGCGTGGGCGCCGTGCGGGCAGATCAGACCCTGCGGATCAGCAGCCTGGTAGAGATACCCGTTGTTGCGCTGGCTGTCCGCCCCCAAGGCCGGGTCATCGTGCTCGGGCGCCAGGATCAACGGGGCGCCACTCGGCCAGCGGCCCACGACCTTCGCGGCCAGCAGCGCCTCTTCGTCGGGACTGCTGGCGTTGTCATGAAGATATTTCCGGAAGGCAGCAACGCGCGTGTGCAGCTTCCGCCAGGCCACAAATGTGCCGTTACGCCCCAGCACTGCCGGTTGTGGCATGGGGGGCAAATTTCCAGTCTGGTCTGGATAGCCCAGCACGAACTCGCCAGCCCTGAGCGGAGGACCGTCACCAGGAGGGTTCGGCGCGCCGCTGCCTTCGATGGCGGGATTACTGATACCGTCCTTATAGCCAAAAGTGGTTCGGCCGTAGGCCAGCTGGTAGAAGTCCTGCCGATAGACAATCTGAACTCCGATAGGCTCCGCGCGGGCCTGGCGCGCTCGTTCGAACACAACCGCCAGCGACTCCTGATCGGCGGCGATGAGCGACAGCACAACGTGTACCTCGCCGGT
>JAFAPL010000985.1 GCA_019247135.1 Chloroflexota bacterium
ATAGACGAGGCTCGCGAGCATCGATGGATGAAGCACGCCCTGCACAACCCCGGACACGTGCTGCCGAGTAGCCACGCTGAGTAGACGCAGCCGCCGTTCACGTGCGCGCGATACGAGTGCGGCGGCCAGCCCCGGTGTCGCGACGACGTCGGCGTCGAGCGTCAGGATCCACTCGGCGTTGCTCGCAAGTGCGCGGGCACCGTGGTGCAGACCCCACACTTTTCCGTTCCAATCGTCTGGAGCCGTACCCGCCTGGATGAGACGAATGCGCCGATCGCGTCGTACATACCGCTGCACCAGGTCACGCGTGCCGTCCATCGAGCCCGAATCGACCACCAGGATTTCGTTGACCTCCGCTCCCTGCGCCTGGAGTGCTTCGAGGCATGGACTCAACCGCTGGGCTTCGTTCAGCACCGGCAGAATCACGCTCACCACGCCAGCGTGGACGGTTCCGTCGGCGACGGCGCGTATCGTCGAATCACCGCCGCTCCGCAACAGCCGCCACGCCACGCGCACCCCGAGCAGTACCTGCACCAGGCCGAGCAGCGAGCCGAGCGATGCGTTCACGCGGCGGCGGCCTCTGGAACGAATCGGTGCCTCGCCCCGGGCAGCGCCTGTGCGATCAACTCCGCGGTGATCTTCGCGGACAGCAACACGCCCGGCAGACCCGCGCCTGGATGTGTGCCCGCGCCCACCAGGTAGAGACTCGCGATGTCCTCTGAGACGTTGTGCGGACGGAACCAGGCGCTCTGCAGCAGCGTCGGTTCGATGGAAAACGCCGAGCCGAGATAGCTGGACAGGTCATCCCGAAAATCCAGCGGGGTGAAACGGCGTTCCACACGGATCGATTGCTCCAGTCCAGTCAACCCGAAGTCCTGCTCGAGGAAGCGCACGATCCGATCGCGGAACGGCTGCGCCTGAGCTTGCCAGTCGATGCCACGCCCGAGGTGCGGCACCGGCGCCAGCACGTACAGGCTTTCCCCGCCGGGAGGCGCCATACTCGGATCGCTGCGCGTGGGCGCGTGCAGGTACAGGCTCATATCCGGTGGCAGCCCGCGTCCGTCGAAGATGTCGCGAATCAGCCCGCGGTAGCGCGGCCCCATCACGATCGTGTGGTGCCGTAATTTGTCCGGGTACTGGCGATCGAGACCCAGATACAACAGGAAGCAGCTCATCGCGTAGCGGTAGCGTCGAAGGCGCCGGTCGGTCATGTGCTTCCGAAAGCGTGCTGGCACGAGCTGCATGTAGGCGGATGCGACATCCGCATTGAGCACCACCGCGTCGGCTCCAAGCGTTTCGCCATTATTGAGTCGGACTCCGACTGCGCGACGGCTCGCCTCGTCAATCATCACCTCGGCCACCGCAGCTGACAGCCGCGTGTGCCCGCCGAGTCGCTCGAACAGCGCGTGCATCCCCTCCACGAGCGAGTGCATGCCGCCGCGCGCGAACCACACGCCGCCCTGCCGCTCCAGGTATGGAACGATTGCATAGATCGCGCTGGCGCGGAACGGATTTCCTCCGATGAACAGCGGGTGGAAGCTGAAGACCGTACGCAGGTGTGGGTCGTGAAAGAAACGGGACACAAGGTCGTACACGCTTTGCGCAGCGTTGAGTCGCAGTAGCTCCGGCACAAGTTTGACGAAGGTGCTGAAGCGATGGAACGACTGGCCCGCCAGATCCTCGAAGGCGCGCTCATAGATCTGGCGGGTGACCTGCATGAAGCGCCGGTAGCCGTCGACTCCGCTCGGATCAAAACTTCGCACCTGCGCCTCGACCTGCTCGGACGTACCGCCGTAGTCGAAGTGGCGCCCGTCGGTGAAACAGATGCGGTAATACGGCATGAGTGGGAGTAGCTCCACGTCATCACGGAGCCGCGCGCCGGCGCTGGACCATAGATCATCCAGCAGATGCGGCGCGGTGATGATGCTGGGGCCCATGTCGAAGGTGTAGCCATCCAGCTTGAGCTGGCCGGCGCGCCCGCCAACCTGGTCGCGCTTCTCCAGCAGTGTGACCTGGTGACCCGCGGCCTGGAGTCGGATGGCGCTGGCGAGGCCACCGAAGCCGGCCCCGACGACGACTACGTTCGACCGCGTCATGAACGCACCACGTCGGGCGCAAGGCGCGCGGTCTGGGATTGCCGCATACGGTGTGTAAGCCACCATCGGGCGGCGGAGCTGGCTTTGCACCACGTGGACGTGGCCCTCCGCTGAGAAAACACGTCGTAGTCCGCGGCCTCGATGACATCCAGGATGGTCTCATACAACCGGCTCGCCACCAGGATTGCGAAGCTGGAATCGGCAGGCAGGCGCCAGATGCCTTGGATACCACGTTCGTAGTGTGCTCGCGCGCGCTCGATCTGAGCACGCATCAGCCGGCGGAAGCGATCGTCGATGGCCGAGCGACCGTGGGCGATGACCCGCTCGCCCAGCCAGACCAGGTGGTCGCGCGAAAGGCCATGCTCGGCCAGCTCGTTCGCGGGCAAGTACACACGACTGGCATGCACGTCCTCCCAGACGTCGCGCAGGATGTTGGTCAGTTGCATCGCGATGCCCAGCTCCACAGCTGCCTGGCGGGCGAGTGGATCCTCTCCGGCGCCCAGGAGGTGGCACATCGCCAGGCCAACGCTGGAGGCGACCTGGACACAATACTCGCGCAGCTCTGTCCAGCAGCCCAGCTCGCGCGGGTTCAGGTCGGAGGCGACGCCTTCGACCAGCACCTGCAGGTAGCGCGCGGGCACTGCATGATCCCGCAACAAGGGCAGCACTCGCGACGCAATGCGCGCGTCGGGCGCGGCATTGGCCGATGCTGGCTGCTCCAGCCACGCGGACCAGTCGCTCAGGATGGAGCGGATCTGCTCGG
>JAFAPL010001030.1 GCA_019247135.1 Chloroflexota bacterium
TGCACGTGCGTCTACGGCCGCGACAGCCCAGTGATGAAGCCTTTCAATGCATCACCGACGCGAGATCGACCGCCAGCGTCTGACCACTCAGGCTGTCGTTCTCGACGAGCAGCAGCGTCGCCTCGGCCACGTCCTCAGCAGACGTCAGTCGGTTGAACTTGCTGCTGGCGGTGGCGCGCTCCAGCGCGCCGGGCGGGCCGTTGTCCCACCATCGCGTCGGCACGGTCCCCGGCGCGACGCAGTTGACTCGAACTGCTGGCGCCAGAGCCTGAGCCAGGGTCCGCGTCATCTGGACGACACCGGCTTTAGCGATGTTGTAGGGAATGCTGCTGCCACGCGTGCTGAAGGCGGCCGTGGAGGCCACATTGACGATCGCACCACCACCAGCGCGCTGGTCGATCGTCTTGCGCATCCACAACCCCGCCGCGCGGCTCATGAAAAACGCACCTTTGAGATTCACGTCGAGGATGGCGTCCCAGACCTCTTCGGTCACCCCCTCGAGATTTTCGAAGTCGATGAACCGAGTCAGGCCAACGCAGTTGACGAGCACATCCAGTCCGCCCAGCTCGTGTGTGGTGGACGCAACCAGGGCGTCGATGTCCGCCAGACTCCGCAGGTCGGCCCGAAACGCGCGCGCGTCCAGCTCGGACGCGGCCGCCTGCGCGTCGGATTCTGATCGCGAATACGAGATGCCCACGCGTGCGCCACGGGCGGCAAGGCGGCGACTGATCTCGCGACCCATGCCGGTCCCGCCGCCGGTGACCAGCGCTACACGGCCCTGCAGTTCCACCGCGGCGGCCTAGCCGTCGTGCTCGTCTGCGCGCCACACGACTTTCGTATCGAGGCGGCGCAAATAGGCCAGGTAGTCGTCTTTGCTCATCAGCGGCTTGAATTCTGATTTCACCCGCTTCGCTTCGCGCGCGTCCTCGCTGAGCAGGTCGATCACCGTCATGGCCATCGCCTTCGCGGGATTGATCACCACCTTCTGATAGTCCGCAATGCGGTAGTCGGCCCCATGCCCCGCACCCGTAGCACCGCCGGCGTACGGGTGTACCGACGGGAGGATGTGCGAGACGTCGCCCATGTCGGTCGAGCCGCTGCCATGGCCCTTGTCACGGACGTTCTCGGCGCCGACCACGTCGACAGCATTGGCGCGGAACAGCGACACGAGCGTCGGATCGTGGTGCAGCGGCAAGTAGCCGGGCAGTGTGGTGATCTCCACCGAACCCCCGATCGCCAGCGCGCCGGCTTTGAGCGCGCGGTCAACCTTGCGATGCGCGAGCTCGATCGCCTCCATGGTCGCACCGCGGCAGAATGTTTCGACGCGCACGTCGGCTGGGATCGCATTCACGACGTCGCCGCCACGCGTGATGATCGGGTGCACGCGCACGTGGTCCTCATCGCGGAACGTCTCGCGAATCGCGTCGATGCCTGCCATGGCGACCCGCGCGCCGGAGAGCGCGTTGATGCCCTGGTCCGGCGCGCCACCCGCGTGCGAGGTCTTGCCCAGAAATCGCACGAACTTGGCGACCATGCCGTTATTGGTGCCGCCAACGGCAATGTCCTCGTCTTCAGGACGTGCAGTCGCGTGGACCATCATGGCGATATCGACGTCGTCGAAAGCGCCCAGGCGGACCATCTCGGCTTTGCCGCCCAGAAACTCGAGTTTTCCCATGGCTCGCATGCCGAGGCGTTCTTCGAGCTCCACGTACTCCTCGGCGGGCACGGCCATCAGCGCGATTCGGCCAGCCAGTTGCGGCGCCAGCTCGCGCAGCGCGAGGCCGGCGCCGAGCATGATGGCTAGCTGGGCGTTGTGACCGCACGCGTGCACGGCGCCGGTGGTGCGGTTGCGCTCGGGGTGTTCCCAGGACAGCAGGGAGTCGAGCTCGCCGAGCACGGCGACCGTTGGGCCGGGCGCGCCGGTGTCGAAGACGGCCTTGGTCCCGGTGACGCCGATACCGTCCTGGTGCGGCAGACCCATTCGATCGAACCACGCCTGCACGCGTTCGGCGGTTTTGTGCTCTTTGAAGCCCAGCTCGGGCTCCGCGAACACGTCGCGTGCGAATTGCTCGAGCTCAGCAGCGTGCGCATCTATCGTGTTGGAAACGCGCGCTTTCAGATCCGTCACTGTTAGCGTGGATGTCATCGCCCACTACGGTACGCCGCCACCGGTACTGTTGCGCTGCCGAAGGCCCATCATGCGGGGGGTCAACTAGTGGGCCATTTCCAATCGCGGATATCGGTGGGGTCGTCGCCCCAGCGCTCGATGTAGCGACGGTGCTCGGTCAGACGATCCTGGAAGGCTTGCTTGGCATACGCGCCGATACCGGCCAGGCGCGGCACTCGATCGATCACGTCGATCGCCAGGTGGAACCGGTCCATGTCGTTGAGGACCACCATATGGAAGGGCGTGGTCGTCGTGCCTTCCTCTTTATAGCCACGCACGTGGAAGTTGTCGTGGTTGGTCCGCCGATACGTCAGCCGGTGGATGAGCCACGGGTACCCGTGGTACGCGAAGACCACCGGCCGATTCGTGGTGAACAGCGAATCGAAGTCGCGATCCGACAGGCCGTGCGGGTGTTCTTCACGCGGCTGCAATCGCATCAAATCGACGACGTTGACGACTCGGATCTTCAGATCCGGGAACTCGTGGCGCAGCAGGTCGACTGCCGCCAGGACCTCCAGCGTCGGAATGTCACCGGCGCAGCCCATGACCACATCTGGCTCGGTCCCACGATCGTTGCTGGCCCACTCCCAGATGCCGATGCCGGCCGTGCAGTGCTTGATCGCGGCTTCCATGTCCAGGTACTGCAGGGCGGGCTGCTTGCCCGCGACCACGATGTTGACGTAGTCGCGGCTGCGCAGGCAGTGGTCCATCACCGAGAGCAACGTGTTGGCGTCCGGCGGGAGATAGACGCGGATGACGTCGGCTTTCTTGTTCATGGCGAGATCGATGAAGCCGGGATCCTGATGCGAAAAGCCGTTGTGGTCTTGCCGCCAGACGTGCGACGAGAGCAGGTAGTTGAGCGACGGGACAGGCGCCCGCCAGCCGATCTTTTTGCTGCTTTCGAGCCACTTGCTGTGTTGGTTGAACATCGAATCGACGATGTGTACGAACGCTTCGTACGTGGTGAACAGGCCGTGTCGGCCCGTGAGCAAATAGCCCTCGAGCCAGCCCTGGCACGTGGTCTCGCTCAGCATCTCCATGACCTGACCTTGTGGCGCCAGGTTGGCGTCGTCGTCGGCAAACCGCTCGGCTTCCCAGACTCGATGCGTGACTTCGAGGATCGCTCCGAGGCGGTTCGACGCGAGCTCGTCCGGCGCTACCACGCGGAAGTTGCCTCGATTGGACCGCGTTATATCTCTGAGAAAGTTGCCAAGGACGCGAGTGGACTCGGCCATGGTCTGGCCGGGATGGTCGATCGCAAGCGCATAGTCTTCGAAGTTCGCTAGCCGCAGATCCTTCAGCAGAACTCCGCCATTCGCGTGTGGGTTGGCCCCCATTCGGCGGTTCCCATGGGGTGCGAGCGCTTGCAGATCCGAGCGGAACCGACCTTCGGCGTCGAACAGCTCCTCGGGGTGGTAGCCCTTCATCCACTCCTCGAGCTGCGCGAGATGCTTCGTGTTCGTGGCGACCTCACTGAGGGGTACCTGGTGGGCACGCCAGGAGCCTTCGGTCTTCAATCCATCGACCTCTTTCGGGCCGGTCCAGCCTTTCGGGGTTTTGAGGATGAGCATCGGCCAGCGCGGCCGTTCTGAGTCGTTTGTGCCCTCGCGCGCAGCCGTCTGAATCGAAGCGATTCGGTCGAGGATGCTGTCGAGCGTGTCGGCCATGGCGCGGTGCATGGTTTGCGGGTCATCGCCTTCGAGGAAGAACGGTTCGTACCCGTAGCCTTCGAATAAGCATTCGAGCTCGTGGCGTGAAATGCGGGCCAGGATGGTGGGGTTCGCGATCTTGAACCCGTTCAGGTGCAGGATCGGCAAGACCGCGCCGTCCGTCACGGGATTGAGGAACTTGTTCGAGTGCCAGGCGGTTGCGAGTGGGCCGGTTTCGGCTTCACCGTCACCCACGACGCAAGCCACGAGCAGGTTCGGGTTGTCGAAAGCCGCGCCATAGGCGTGTGCGACCGAGTATCCGAGCTCGCCCCCCTCGTTGATCGAGCCAGGCGTTTCAGGGGCGGCGTGACTCGGGATCCCGCCTGGGAAGGAAAACTGCTTGAACAGACGACGCATGCCCTCCGTGTCCTGGGATACGGAGGGATATCGCTCGGAGTAGCTGCCTTCCAGATACGTGTTGGCGACCATGCCAGGGCCGCCGTGCCCGGGCCCGCAGATGTAGATGACGTCCAGGTCGCGTTCGATGATCGCCCGATTCAGGTGCACGTAGACGAAATTGAGACCGGGCGTCGTGCCCCAGTGGCCGAGCAAACGCGTCTTGACATGCTCGGGCTTGAGCGGTTCCTGCAGCAGCGGGTTGTCGAGGAGATAGATCTGACCCACGGAGAGGTAGTTGGCGGCCCGCCAGTACGCATCCATGCGCTGCAGCTGATCGTCGGTGAGTGGCATGGGAGTCTCCCGGAAAGCATGGCACAGGTCCGGCGGTTACGCTGACCGTGCGTGGCCCGCGTCCTGGTGCTCAATGCCGGCTCGAGCAGTCTCAAATGGGAGCTGCTCGAGTCTGAACACGAAAGCGTGCTGGACAGCGGCAACATCAACTGGTCTGGCGCGCACGGCAGCGGAAACGTCGAGGAGGTTCAGCGCGTATTGCGCGACATCAGTGACGTCGCGGCGGTCGGCCACCGCGTCGTACACGGCGGCCCTCAGTTTCGCGAAGCCGTCCTGATCCATCACGCGGTTCGCGATGCCATCCTGGAACTCAGGAGCATCGCGCCCCTGCACAATCCGTCGGCGGTGGCCGGCATCGACGCCGCACGTGCGGCCTTCCCGTCCGTGCCGCAGGTGGCGACCTTCGACACTGCCTTCCACGCGACCATAACGGACAGTGCGGCGATCTACCCGTTGCCGTGGGATTGGACGCAGCGCTGGCAATTGCGTCGCTACGGCTTCCACGGGTTGAGCGTGCAATACGCCCTGAGACGGACAGGCGAACTGCTGCGCCGCCAACCGCGGCGCCTGATCGTGTGCCATCTCGGCGCCGGCTGCTCGATTACGGCCGTCGGTGGCGGCCGCTCGGTGGACACCAGCATGGGATTCACTCCGCTCGAAGGATTGATGATGGTCCAGCGCTCCGGGTCCGTCGACCCCGGGCTCTTGCTGTACCTGTTGCAGCACATGAGCGCGGAAGAGCTGGACCGCGCGCTCAACGAGCACTCGGGCCTGCTCGGCGTCTCAGGCGTCTCGAGCGACCTGCGCGAGGTGATTGCGGCTGCGGAGTCGGGCAACGAGCGAGCCGCGCTGGCGATCGAGATGTTTTGTCATCGGGTGAGGGCGACCATCGGCGGCATGGCGGCCGTGCTCGGCGGACTGGACGCGCTGGTGTTTACGGGCGGCGTTGGCGAGCACAGCGCCCTCGTGCGTGAGCGAGCATGCGCGGGCCTCGACTTTCTGGGGGTGCGCCTCGAGTTAGCCACCAACGGAAGGGCGAAGCCCGATTGCGATGTCAGCGCCGCTGAAGCCTCAGTCAGGACGCTGGTGATCGCGGCACGCGAGGAGCTCACGATTCTCGCGGACGTCAAACGGCTCGTGGCCCTGTAGCCGCACGTCGATTCGTCGGGCACGCGAAAAAGGCCCTCACTGAGTGAGGGCCTCCACGCCGCGGGAGTGAGCTAGCGCTGGTGCTGAGCCCAGGGCGGGCCGCCCTGATGAGTCGCCGACGGATCGACACCAACCACTGCCGTCGCATTGGACCCGTTGTTCAGCGTCACCACGACAACGTCCTGACCTTGCGCGACTGTCTGGCCGTGCGTGATCGTCTGCGCATCCAGCGTGTAGGTATGAGACGCGCCGTCGTTACCGTTCAGCGTCAGGCTGGTCGAGCTCACATTCGTCGCCACGCCTGGTGTGACCGTCACGCTCAGCGGCTTTCCATCCTTGTCAGTCAGGTTCGCCTGAATGCCCTTGAAGTGGGCGAACCGATCGGCCGCCGGGATGTCTTTGAGACCGCTGAGCTCCGGCGGCAAGTTCTGACCGCTCCACTGCGCCTGCTGCATGAACGGCGCCGCGTTTGCGAACGCGTGGCCGACGGCAAACATGCCTGCGACGCCTAGCGCGCCGACGAGAACCAGTGACGTTCCGAGAACCGCGAGTGAGAACTTTACCCTGCTCATTTGTGTGTCTCCTTTCGTTTGGGACGCCCTCATCATCTCGACCCGATGTCGCACGCGGGTCAGACGGTTGTCGCAGATATGTCGCAGACACGCTGGTGTGATCGCGGCTTGCTTCCCGGGCGTGCTGCCAGGCGTTACAACCCCGTTTGCAGATGCCGATGGTGTTGCTGGTCGAAGACGAAATGGAGCTCGCGCGCGTAGTCATCCGCGAGCTTGAAAGCGCTGGCTATCAGGTGCGCCATGCGCCGGACGGACCGTCGGCAGTTCGGAATGTCGCCGAGCAGACGCCGGACCTGATCGTTCTCGACTGGATGCTGCCAGGCTTCGACGGCCTGGAAGTGCTGCGCCGCGTTCGTCAAACGTCCGCGCTGCCAGTGCTGATGTTGACGGCCCGCGCCGAGGAAACCGACAGGGTGATTGGCCTCGAAGTCGGCGCTGACGACTACCTGACCAAGCCATTCGGTTCGCGCGAGCTCGTGGCGCGTGTGCGGGCGCTGCTACGTCGTCACGAGCGCCTGCAAGAGATGCTCGACGCGGACCGAGCCGAAGGCACCGCGATCCTCAACCTGGGACCGCTCGTGGTCGATCCCTCGGCGCACCTGGCGAGGCTCGACGGCGAACCGCTCGAGCTGACACGCACGGAATTCGGCTTGCTGCACCTGCTCCTTCGCAACAAGGGGCGTGCATTCAGTCGCGCTTATCTGCATGACGCGGTCTGGGGCGAGCCCGCCGTCGAAGGCGACCGTTCGGTCGACAACGCCATCCTGCGCCTGCGCAAGAAGCTCGGCGACCTGGGGGACGGGATCGAGACGGTCTGGGGCGTCGGTTACCGGTTGGGCCGCTCGCCATGAGCTCCCGCACGAGGCGTTCGAGATGAAGTTGCCCCGAGGCGGCCGCCTGCGCTGGCAGCTCACCCTGTCGCACCTGGCCGCGATCGCTTGCACGCTGGTCAGCATGATCGCGGCGATCGTCCTGATCGCCAGTCACTTCATCGCCGGCCAGCCAGATACCAGCGCGCGCGAGCCGGTCCAGGAGGCGCGGAGCGTCGCCAGGGTGATCAGCGGCCTGGTGACCAGCAATGCAGACCCGAACGAACTGAACGCCGTCTTGCGCGCGCTCGCGTCGGGCGACCTGCGGGCGACGTTCTCGTTCGGACCCGTGAATGGCGGTCGCAATGAGCCGTTCCAGGTGGGCCTGCATGACATCGCCTACCTGGTGGTGCTCGGGCCCAACGGCGAGGTGCTCGGGAGCTCGGACCCGTCCGGCGTTGGGTTCGCACCACCGGAACGAGCCGAGTGGCAGCGCGCGCTGGATTCCGGCGACGTGGTGCCGCTCAGCGGCAACGGTCCAGTCGCTCTCGGCGCCGCGACGATCACGGACGATTCGGGCCACACCGTTGGCGCGATGGTGGTTGCGAAATCTGCGCTACCGCCACCAGCCAGCGCCGACCGCCTGGACTTGCTTCGAGGGCTCGCGATCTTCGGCGCCGCGTCGCTGGTGGCGCTGATCGCCGCGTCCCTGTTTGCGGTGGCTTCGTCGAGTGTCGTCGCCTACCTGCTGTCGCGCAGTCTCGTACGCCGGCTCGAACGCCTGGAGCAAGCCGCGGCCGCAATCGCGTCGGG
>JAFAPL010001067.1 GCA_019247135.1 Chloroflexota bacterium
GGCCAGTTTGCCGCGGCCGGGCAGTACCCGAGACGATTCAGTAGTCATGGTCCTGCCCTTACGCTAGCCGTGGTGTGGATCGGCTGTCACCGTCCAAATTGACTAGTCAGGATTCACGGGTGGAGTAGGCCTGGCGCGGTGCCCGCGCCGTTGCGGTGGCATAATGGCGGGCGGATCGAGCAGCGGCGACTGGGAACGATCTGAGCTGAGACATGCGCTACCGGGTGATTTATTTCGAAATCGGCGCGGCCTAGAGACGGAGGCGCGCTCCAGTCATGCAGCCACGGGCCGGGAACGATTTGAGAATCCACCTCCTGGGAGGATTCCGCGTAAGCGTGGGCGAACGTGAGGTGGATGACGGCGACTGGCGCTTGCGCAAATCGAAAAACCTGGTCAAGCTACTCGCGCTTGCGCCAGGCCACCGCCTGCACCGCGAGCAGCTTCTGGAGGTGCTCTGGCCGGATCAGGACCCGGACTCCGGAACGAACAACCTTCACAAGGCAATCTATACGGCGAGGCGCGCGTTGGAGCCAGAGCTCGCGGCAGCGACGCCATCCACTTACCTGCTGGTCCGGTCGGATGAGGTACTGCTCATCAGTCCAGGTCAGCTGTGGGTGGACGCGGAGGCGTTCGAGCACGCCGCGGCCGAAGCTCGCCGAGACTCCGATCCGCGCGCCTACCAGGCCGCTCTCGACCTCTACGCTGGCGAGCTGCTCCCTGAGGACCGCTACGAGGACTGGGCGGCGGGTCCTCGAGAGTCCTTGCAGTCGATCTACCTCAATGCATTGCTCGAGCTCGCGCAAGCGCACGAGCATGCTGGTGAGGCTGAGGCAGCGATCGATCCGCTGCGTCGTCTGGTCGCGGCTGAGCCGAGCAACGAAGAAGCGCGTGTCGCGCTCATGCGGCTGCACGCACAGATTGGGCAACGCCACCAGGCGCTACGTCAGTATCAGCACTTGCGAGCAGCGCTGATGCGCGACCTGGACGTCGAACCGGCACCGGCGACCCAGCAGCTGTACCAGGACATCGCGCAGGGCCAGTGGGTACCTGATCGGGGTAGCGCCGGTTCAACTCCAGCGCGGCCCAAACCCGTGCAAACCAGCAAGTCTCAGGAGCCAGCGTTGGTCGGGCGAGACCGCGAGATCGACCTCCTCGAAGATGCCGTCGAACGTCTTTTCGGGGGCCACGGGCAGGTGATTTTCGTCGCCGGGGAAGCGGGCATTGGCAAGAGCCGGCTGTCGCGCGAAATGGTGGACCGTGTTACCCGCCGCGGAGGCACGGCCATGCTGGGAGCAGCCTACGAGCACGAGGGACGACTTCCGTATGGACCGTTTGCGGATGCGTTCCGTTCCATTGGCGGCCTGGCGACACCAATCGGTGTCCGCGCGATTTTCGGCGAGGCGGGCAACGACCTCAGTCGTCTGCCGGAGTCCCAGGTGTCGGCGTTTCGCTCCGAGCGTCAGCGACTGTTCGCAGCCGTGAGCGATGCTCTGCGGCGCGTCGCGGCCGGTGCGCCGTTGATCCTGGTGCTCGAAGATCTGCAGTTCGCGGATGAGGCCACACACGAGCTGTTGCACTATCTGGCGCGCACCACGCTCGAGTCTCCGATCCTGATCCTGGCGACATTCCGCGTCGAAGAGGCGCCACCGATCAGTCCCACCGCGCAGCTCGTCGCGGCACTGCAACGCGAACAACTTGCGCTCCGCGTGCACCTGGAACGTCTGCCGGCGGCGGCGACCAACCTGCTCGTGTCATCTCTCGTCAAGCCAGGTCCTATCGACCGCAAGGTGTTCGAAATCGTTCGCGACATCGCGGCGGGCAATCCGCTGTACACGGAGGAGCTGCTGCGGACGCTCCGCGACTCGGGCCGCCTGCAGTTGTCGGATGGCCGCTGGGAACTGTCGGGCGACGACGTGCCGTTGCCGGGGTCTGCACTACAGATGATCTCCGCCCGCATTGCGCAACTGGATTCATCCGCGCGCCAGGTGCTGATGGTCGCCGCGGTCGCGGGTCAGGAGTCCGACTACGCATTGCTGCGCGGAGCAGCTGGACTGCCGGATTCGACGCTGCTGGATGCGCTCGATGCCTGCATAGCGCACGGAGTCCTGAAGGAATCATCGGCCGGCTACGTGTTCGGCCATCCGCTGCAACGCGCGGCCGCCTACGAGAATCTGAGCCGCGCGCGTCGAACGCATTTGCATGGGACCGTGGCCGCCGTGCTGGAAGACCAGTACGGCGACGCTCTGGATGACCACGCTGAAAAGCTGGCGCATCACTGGTCGATGAGCCAGCACAGCGGCCGAGCGGTTTCGTATCTCATTATGGCTGGCGACCGTGCTGCCGCCGTGCACGCGAACCAGGCTGCCGAAGCATCGTATCGTCGCGCGCTGGACCTCCTGGATGCCCCCGGTGTAACAGGTGATCGTGACA
Source organism: Chloroflexota bacterium (assembly GCA_019247135.1). The sequence continues at coordinate 2,431 of JAFAPL010001067.1, forward strand.
GAGTTGCGGCGCTGCTTTGGGAAAAGCTCGGTGACCTTCTCGCACTTGCTGCTGCATCGCCGGAGGATGAGGCGGCCTACATCACCGCGGCCGATCGCCTTCAGTCTGCTCGCACGGTTTTGTCCAATTCTGACAGCGACCATCTGGTCCGCTTGTATCGAAAGGCGGCGCACGCGGCGCTGACGCGACACGCTGTCGACGCGGCCACGCAGCACCTCGCCGCCGCCGAGGCACTTCTCGATGATGCATTCGAGTCACCCGAGTGGCCACGCGTGCGACTGATCCGCGCCCTGTGGTTCTGGGAGCGTGGGATGCACGATCAGGGTCGGCAGGCGGCCGAGGACAGCCTCAGACTCGCGCGCGAACGCGACGAAACGCTGGACCAGGTGAATGCGTACATGACGCTTGCGCTCGTGTTCCACTCCAGTGGGTCGTGGAAAGAAGGCCTGGCGCTCGAGATCGAACAGGCCGGACGCCTGGCCGACGCGAATCCGCGTCTCGGCCTGTTGTTCGACGCGCATCTATGCCTCGGCGAATACCATCTGTATGGCGATTCCGCCTTCGAGACGGTGGAAGCTTATGCGCGCCAGACGCTCGAACGAGCGAAGCGCGCCGGGGCAGTCCGTGCCGAGGCACTGACCTCCCTGCTTCTCGGAGAATCACTGTTGGCGCAAGGCCAGTGGGACCGCGCGGCGGCGTATCTGGAGCAGAGTCTGACAGGTCACCGCCACGTGGGTTCGACAGCGGGGCAGGCACTGGCCTTGCATCGGCTGGCGGAGCTCCGCCTGTACCGTGGTGAGCTCGCGTTCGCTGAGCAGCATCTGCACGAGGCTCTGGCGCTCGAGGTCGATGCCCCCATGGCGCCGCATGTTTACGGCCGGCTGTACGCAACACTGGCATCGCACAACCTCCTGCGGAATGATGCGCCCGCCGCTGTGCGGGCAATCGAGGCGAGCGAGGAGATCGCGGACCGCGTCGGCCAGTGCATCACCTGCAATGCACTGGTACATCCGGTAGCAACAGACACGTATGTCGCCGTGGGCGATGTCGAACGTGCTCGAGAACATGCGACGGCGGCGGAGGCCGTCGCGGCGCACTGGGAGAGTGGCGCCTGGCGCGGTCTGGCGGAACGGGCGCACGGTAGGGTGCGCGAGCTCGAGGCAGACTACGCTGGCGCGGAGCAACACTTTCTCCGCGCGGCTGAGATCTTCGAGCGCATCGGCCAGACATACGACACGGCGCGCTGCCTGGTGGATGCGGCGCGAGTTGTGGCCGCGAATGGCGGCGATGAAGGTGCTCTGCTCAGCCGAGCGCAGGCGATCTTTGACCAACTGCTGCCAGGTGGCGGCGGGGCGGACGCGGCCGGGTCGATCCTGATGAAGGACGTGTGAAGTCGGAGGTAAGGCCCAGGTAAGACGTGCCCTTCAGGCTCGTCTGCATGGGGCATGCACTACGACTCCTTTGTGGTGGATCTACGCGCAATGCGAGCGGAGCGTGCCTGCACCCCGGGAGGTGAGCACCGAACCAGCCGACGACTCCGCGCACAACGACCACTGACTATCCGAATCAGCGGCCTGCCCGACGAGAGGCTAGCCGCCACATGTTTACAGAGAGGAAAACCGATGACATTGTTTCTAGACGTCCACAACATCAATGGAGTAACGCGCGAGGCCGCCGCGGCAGCGCACCAGCGAGATCTTGAAGTGCAGGATCGCTATAACGTGAAGATGGTCAACTACTGGCTCGACGAGGCGAACGGCAAGATCTTTTGCCTTGCCGAAGCTCCGAGCAGGGAAGCCGCGAACGAGGTCCACCGAGAAGCACATGGGTTGCTCGCGGACGAGATCTTCGAAGTCGCCGAAGGCGAGTAGCTGGTATGACAGCGGATCCATTCGAGACCAGAGCCGGGAACGGCTCTACTGACGAGTACTACACGTGGGGGCGTCCCCCCACGACGTACTTGTCAGCGCTGCAGTACACGCGTTTGCTTCTGCTGAAAGCACGCATCGACCCGAACGGCAAGCCAGACGAGCTGCGGCCGCGTCAGAATTTCTCGCGACCGTGCTGAGAGGCCAGAACATGACCAGTACAACCAATTCAATCGACTACGAGACCATCAAAGCACGCCAGCAACGCACATGGAGCTCCGGCGACTATCACACGATCGCATCGCTGATCGTGCCGATCGCGGAGCAACTGTGTGACGCGCTGGACCTTCAAGCCGGAGAGCGCGTGCTGGATGTCGCGACAGGTAGTGGCAATGCCGCCATTGCCGCGGCGCGCCGACTGTGCACGGTAACCGGCATCGACTATGTCCCAACACTGCTGGAGCGTGCACGCGCCCGGGCGACAGCGGAAGCATTGCCCACCACCATCACGTTCCGCGAGGGTGACGCGGAAGCGCTGCCCGTGGCGGACTCCGCATTCGACGTCGTGCTGTCCACCTTCGGTGTGATGTTTGCTCCAGATCAGGAGCGAGCGGCGCGGGAATTGTTGCGCACCTGTCGGCCCGGAGGTCGGATTGGTCTCGCCAACTGGACCCCGGAGGGCTGGATTGGCGAGATGCTGCGGGTGGTGTCCCGCTACGTTCCCCCTCCTGCCGGCCTGCGCCCGGCGACACGCTGGGGCTCCGAAGGTGGGATCCGCGACTTGCTGGGATCGGGCACAACTGCGCTCACGGCGACGCGTCGAATCTTCGTCTGGCGCTTCGCGTCTGCTCAGCAGTACCTCGATCTCTTCCGGACCTACTACGGGCCAACGCTCAAGGCGTTCGAGGCGCTCGACCAGCCCGGTCGGCGTGCGCTCGCGAGCGATCTGCTGGACACCGTCGTGCGATACGCACAGGACAGCGACGGAACCTTGTGCGTTCCCGCCGAATACCTGGAGGTTGTCGCAGAGCGGGCTCGCTGATCTCCTCTGAACCTTCCGAAACGCGGCAGTGCGACAGGCTGAACCTGGCGGCCGGCAGGCGGCGCGTGCTGACACACGGAGGACTGGTACAACTGCAAGCGACTCACTGCTGAGCGCTTGCAGATGCTTAATCTCCTCGTCCAGGGCGGAACCGTGGTCGGACCGGGCTGGGTCGAGGTCTGCGATGTCGGCGTCCAGGGCGAACGGATCGTGTCGCTCACGCGGTCAGACGCTCAGGCGCTCGAGGCGGAGCAAGTCATCGACGCGCGCGGCCTGCTGGTCGTGCCCGGCGGGATCGAGCCGCACGCGCACCTGGCGCACTTCATCAATCAGCGACCCGAAGCGGAGATGTACACGCTCGGCCCGGAGGAAGACACGGTGGGCATGGCATTTGGGGGCGTCACGACCCACATCGACTTCTGCCAGATCCAGCCCGGCGCTTCGGTTGAAGAGGCGCTCCAGCAACGCACTGGCCGGTGGAAGGGTCAGTCGCTGATTGACTACAGCTTCCACATCAATTTTCTCGGCGCCAGTCCGATCGCGGCGTTCGAGCACGTGCCTGAGCTGATTCAGTCGGGTTTCCCGAGCTTCAAGGTGTTCACCTGCAACGTGTTGCCGCCGAAACCGCCGCGACGCTCCTACAAAGTGGACTTCGGACGTATTGGACATCTGATGGAGAAGGTGGCAGTTGCTGGCGGAATCATGGTCGTGCACGCGGAAGACGACGACCTCGTGCAGTTCAACTACGAGCTGTTTTCCGAGCGGAACCGCACCGGTGGCACGAACCTTCACCTCGTGCATTCCAAACTCTCGGAGGAGTTGTCCTTTCATCGGACGATTCGGCTCGCGCGCGCACGCCGAGCCGCCGTTTACTTCGTGCACACGTCAGCAAGTGAAGGCGTCGAGGCAATTCAGCGCGCCCGCGCGCGTGACGAACCGATCTATGGTGAAACGCTGCACCAGTATCTTTGCCATACCGCTGACGAATACGCGGCGCCCGGCGGATTCCGGTTTCACACGTATCCGTCGGTCAAACTGAGGCAGGACCAGGATGCGCTCTGGCGTGGCCTGCTGACCGGAGCGCTGTCAACGGTTGCCACTGACGAGTTTCCCACCACGCGCGAGGTCAAACTGATGGGCAGCACGATCGAGGATGTCACCGGCGGAAATCTCGGTGCTGAGGCGCGGATGGGCATCGTCTACACGGAGGGCGTCAGCAAGCGGGGCATGAGCCCGCGGCGCTTCGTCGACGTGACTTCCTCCAACGCGGCCAGAATCTTCGGGCTCTACCCCCGCAAGGGGGTCATCGCGATTGGCAGCGACGCGGACCTCACGCTGATGGACACGCGGCAGAGCCGGCGACTGACCCGCGCCGACTTCCACGTTGCCGATTACAGCCCGTGGGAGAACTGGGAAGTGACCGCCTGGCCGACAACCACAATCCTGCGAGGGCAACCGATCGTCCACGCGGGCCAGCTGCTCGGAAAGCCAGGCTACGGTCAACTGCTGCCGCGCAAAATCGACCCGGAGCTGCTGCAGAGGCCAGTGCTGTAGGCGCGTAACACGTTCGCCGATGGGCAAGCTGTACAGGCAAGCCTTGCGCGATCGGTACTGGAGCCAGGTGCGTGCGGCGCCGGCAGGCGAATAGGCCGCCTCCGTCAAAGTCGTCGGTGGCTCAGGACCACTAGAGTATGCAGGGCATGCTCTGGTTCGACGGCGCGGTCAAACGGGATCCGGCAATTGACAGATGGTTGAACGACCGGGCGCCTGAGCTCGGCGCAATTGCTAGCACGTGGTTCCGTCTTATGCGCGAATGTGGAGACGACGTTCGGGAGCTGGTGCATGACGGATGTCCCGTCGCATGTGTGGGAGATTTGCCATTCGGCTATGTGAACGTGTTCAAAGCGCACGTCAACGTCGGCTTCTTTCTTGGCGCAGATCTGGACGACCCCGCGGGCTTGTTGCAAGGAACTGGTCGGCGGATGCGGCACGTGAAAGTGAGGCCTGGTGTCAGTTTCGACTCCGCGGCTCTGAGCGCGCTGATCCGTGCCGCGTACGCGGACATCAAGTCGCGGCAGATCACGCAGTGAGCCTGGAGGAAGCCGCGGAGCGGAGTTGCAGCCTCTAATCGAAGGCGAGCACGCGGGACAGCCTGGCGCCGTAACTGGTCCGACGCGGGCCTGATTCCACCTCCGCGCCAGTCAGCAGACACGTGCTCACGATGAGCAGGCTAAAGAACAAGCCGATGGTCGGCAGGTGCCAGGATAACCACTGCTGAGGAATGACCAGCCCGAACCCGAACACGCGTTGAAGCAGGAAGAACGGCTGGTCGAAACCGGTCATGACGTAGGCCGCCACCAGGCCGAACCACAGGAGCCAGGTCAGGCCACTGAGCGGCCGACGCAACAGCTCAACGGCCACCGCGGTCCACGCGGGCAGCAGAAAGATGAAAAAGCTCAGGTGGACTGAAGGCGCCACGATCAGCATCAGCGCGAGGACCAACCCGAATATCAGTCCGTACCTGGGCTGCGCATCGCGCGATCGCGCGATGGCCCAAACGCCGAAAAGGATAGCCGCAACGGTGACCATCCAGTGCAGCGCCACCGCCAGCGAGACCTGATCTGGGGCGAGCGTCTCACGACCCTGTGCCAGTACGCGTGCAAAGTCCGAACGCAGCGCGTAGTGGTACGACGTGAACTCCAGCCCCGTCAGATTGCCCCGCTGGTAGGCGAGTCCAGCCAGGCCCTCCCAGGGCGCGATCGCGAGGACCCAGCAAGCAACCAGGAATACGCTACCGCTCGCAAGGCATGCCCAGGCGAGCATCGTCCATTCACGCCTGATGGCGAGGTACGGAATGAAAAGCACCGGCAAGGTCTTGGTCGCGGTGGCAAGCCCCAGCAGCCCACCCGCGTGGGGGCGCTGTCCTCGCACGGCGAACAGGAGTGCGGCCCCCAGCAAGGCCAGCTCGAGCACCTCCAGATGCGCCGTGTTTGCGAACGCCTGGACCGTGGCCTGGTGAGCCAGCCACGCGGCGAGCAGCCATAAGGTCAGTCGCGGATGGCGGCGGCCGATCAGTGCGGCCCAGACGAACACGAACGCGAGTCCGAAGAGCAGGAAGTCGGCACGCGCGAAATCGGCACGCGACAGCACGTGTGGGATGACCAGATAGCGCGCTTCGAGGACGAAGATGGGTCCGTAAAACATGCCGCGGCCGTCCCACCACTCGGGCACCTGCAGGCTCGACACCGCCGTGAAATCGCCGGCGAAATTCCGTGGCACCTCATAGATGTAGCCCTCGAGCACGTCGATTCGAACGGCCCACATCAGCAGGCTCAGGGGTGCGATCCAGCTCACGACAGTCAGGGCTTTTGAGAACATCGCGGCGCCCACGTGGACGTCGAGGCGGGAGGACATGAATAGCGCTCAGCACGCTATCACAGCTCATGAGACATTCCGCGCGCTCTCGCGCGGCCGTCGCCTGTGGATTCCCTGAACATTCGGAAAATGTTTGTGGGCGGCGCCTGGAACGGCGATACTCACGACCCCCGAGCAGGCCCGACTGACAGCAGTGTCTAGCCCAACCCCTATGCACCTGGCCTTTGTCCACACCGGCGCCGCCCGGGCGAGTCGCGTATCCACCAGCTCGCGATGGGCGAGCATGTGCGCCCGCGTCGCGAGCTGGGCTTATGCAGCCGAAGAAGGCCGCGACTACCGCATCGACTTGCTGCGCGGTCTGGCCGTTCTGGCCATGATCGTCGATCACCTCGCCGGGCCCTCCAGGCTGTATCTCATCACGGGAGGCAATCGCTTCTATACGTCCGCGGCAGAAGGGTTCATCTTTCTGTCAGGCCTGACCGTTGGCCTGGTGTACCGGCGCATCGCCGAGCGCCAGGGCCTGCCGATCGCGATTCGCCGGCTGCTGGCGCGCGCTGGAACGCTGTATGTGCTGGCTGTAGGGATGACCCTGGTGGTGTTATCGGCTTCCGAATTGTTGAGGCTGCCGTGGGCTTTCGGCGTCGACGCTACGAGCCAGATCCAGCTCGTGTGGGCAATCGTGTCACTGCATCAGACGTACTACCTGGTCGACGTCCTTGCGCTGTACGTGCTGCTGATGCTGGCTGCACCGCTGGTGTTGTTCCTGTTGTGCGAAGGCCGTACATGGCTGGTCCTGTTCGGATCTTGGGTAATCTGGGCGGGCTTTCAGTTCTTTCCAGCTCAGACGGAGCTGCCGTGGACGACCGCCGGCAACAATCTCTTCTACCTGTCTGCCTGGCAGGCGCTCTTTTTCACGGCAATGGTCATCGGCTTCCACCGACAGCAGCTCGCCCGGACATTTGGCGCCAGATGGCATGTGCCAGCGCTGCTCGCAAGTGGCCTTGCGTTCGCCGCTCTGATCGTCGTGTATGCCAATGAGACGGCGGTGTTGCAGGCGGTTCAGTCGGAGCTCGCGTCGCTTTTCGGGACGTCGGCGTGGTCCGTCGCTGACCTGGAGGATGCACTGTTCGGGAAGGGCAACGTTCGACCAGGCCGGATCATCGCATCGTCGATCGTGTTTGCCTTCCTGTTTCAGCTCACAACGCTCGCCTGGGTGCCAATCCGGCGAGCGGTGGGCGGGCTGCTGCTGCCGCTAGGTCAAAACGCGCTGTACGCGTACTCCGCGCATATTGTGCTCGCGGTCGTGCTTGGCGTGGTTGGAATACACGCCACGGGCATTGACAATCCACGCCTGAACGCCGTCATTCAAATTGCCAGTATCGGCCTGGTCTGGATTGCGATTCGGCTGCGGATCCTCTACCCAACGCCCGAGAATCGGCGGGTCTGGATGGCAGGCGTTGTGCCACTTGCTGCAGCCGTGATCGTCGTGTTTGGACTCAATCCGTCGCCGGTCGTAGAGGTCGCAGATGCTGCCCAGGCAACGCCTGTTCCAGAGGCAGCTCGCCGCGCGCAGGCGTTCGGAACGCCCATTCCGCGTGTAAATGGCACGAGTCCCGGGATGCAAGCTCCAGCCGTCGCTACGCCTGTCCCCGAGGTTAGCCCTGCCGCGGCAGCTGCTGCTACACCAGACGTCACCCCGGCCGCGCCCACGCAAGCACTCGGTGCGCAACAATATGTCGGCCCAATCAGCGGGACCTTCCGTGAGATCACTTTCTACAGCGCCAGCCTCGATCGGGAGATCGCGTACTACATCTACTTGCCGCCTGGCTATGGAACGGAGTCTCGGAGATATCCCGTGCTGTACATGCTGCATGGCGGTGGCGGGACCAGAGACGAGTGGCCGGCATACGGATTGGTCAACGACGTCGATCGGTCGATCCAGTCGAAAGACATCCGCCCATTGATCGTGGTCATGCCTCAAGGGGATCTGGGGTACTGGGTCAACTGGGCAGCAGACGGGCCGCACTGGGGCGACTACGTCACGAGGGACTTGCGGCGTCAGGTGGACGCGACGTTCCGCACGATGCCAGACGCGTCACACCGGGCCATCGGTGGACTCTCGATGGGAGGCGCCGGTGCAGTCCAGCTTGCCTTCAATCATCCGGAGCTCTTCGGGGTTGTCGGCGCGCATAGCCCGTCGCTGCACCTTGACGACGGGACGTTCTCGCAAATTTATGGGCAGGGAGCGGACTTTGCGCAGCGCGAGCCCATTCAGCTGGCAAGCACAGCACCGGATCTGGACGCGCTGAAGATCTGGATCGATGCGGGTGAGGAAGACCCCTGGTTGGAGCGCGATCAGATGCTGCACGACAATCTGGTCGAACGCGGAATCGCGCACAACTGGAGTGTGCTGCCGGGCGGGCACGACGGCGACTACTGGATCCAGAACCTGCCGGCCTATCTGCGGTTCTACGACAGCGTCCTGAACGGCGAATCCTCGGCCTGAGCAGACGCACCGTGTTGCGCGGTCCGCCGGCGGGGTAGCGTTGCTATTCGAGAAATGATGTACGACCTCGCGATCGGTGACTACGCGCTGCTGTCGGACTGCCACACGGCGGCACTGATCAGCCGCTGGGGCTCGGTGGACTGGTGGTGTGTGCCGCGCTTCGACGGTCCATCAGTCTTCGCTCGGCTGCTCGGTCCAGACGCGGGCCACTGGTCCTTCCAACCGGAGGGAGTCGCCCACGTCACGCGCCGTTACGTGCCAGAGTCCATGGTTGTCGAGACCACGTTCCAGACGGCCACGGGTGTCCTGCGTCTGGTTGATGCGTTGCTCGTGGGCGCGGGCGAACGCGGCCACGACCTCGGCCTCGCCTCGCCCGGCGTGCTGGTCCGCCAACTGACGTGCCTGAACGGCAGCATCGAGCTAATCATGGAGTTTGCCCCGCGCCCCGAGTACGGACTCATCCGACCGCTCATCACGTCCGTTCCGGGTGGCTTGATCGCGCGTGGCGGAGCCGACGTCCTCGCCCTGTCAACGCCGGTTTCGCTTGATGCCGAAAGCCCGACGACGCATGCGCGAGTGTCGCTCACAGCGGGTCAGACGCTCGGTTTCGCACTGCAATCCGGCCGCAGCTGGGAACGCGTGCCCGAAATCTGGAGCGACCCCACGATCGCCGACCGGCTGGACGACACCGTCGCAGCGTGGCGATCCTGGTCCGCGCTCCACCAGCGCTACGAGGGACCGTGGCGCGACCTGGTCCACCACAGTGGGCGGGTGCTGCAAGCGCTGACCTTCAGGCCGACCGGCGCCATCGTCGCCGCGCCGACGACAAGCCTGCCAGAGACGGTCGGCGGCGAGCGTAACTGGGACTACCGCTACACCTGGGTGCGCGACGCCAGCCTGACGCTGAACGCGCTGTGGGTCGCGGCCTGTCCCGACGAGGCACAACTGTTTTTCGGTTGGCTGGCCAATGCGGTGGCCGGCCAGTTAGAGCATGGCGAGGACCTCCAGATCATGTTCGGCGTGGGCGGTGAACGTGACCTGACCGAGCGCACCCTGGCACACCTGCCCGGCTGGCGCGGGAGTCGGCCTGTCCGCATCGGCAATGGCGCGTGGGACCAGCGCCAGCTCGACGTGTACGGCGAAGTGCTGAACGCCGCGTGCCGCCTGTCCCAGCAGCTGGGTGGGCTCAGCCTGTCCGCGCGGCGCTTCCTCGTCCAGGCGGCCGGCGGGGCCGCGGCTCGCTGGCGGGAGCCAGACCAGGGCATCTGGGAGGTGCGTGGTGGCCCGCGCCATTTCCTGTACTCGAAGCTCATGTGCTGGGCAGCGCTGGATTGCGCGATCACGCTCGCCGACCAGCTCCAGGCCGCCGACCGCGTCGCGGCGTGGAGGTCGACGCGTGACGAGATCCGCGAGGCCATCCTCACGCGCGGCTGGAGCGACAGGGCCGGCGCCTTCACGCAGTCGTTCGGCTCGGATGACCTGGATGCATCGGCGCTGATGCTGCCGATCGTCGGCTGCATCGCCGCCACAGACCCACGCGTTCGGGCCACGATCGACGCCATTGCCGAACGGCTGACGGACGCGCGCGGGCTCGTCTACCGTTACCGTGCGCACGACGGGCTGCCGGGCGACGAAGGAAGCTTCTTGCTGTGCACCTTCTGGTTGGCCGAGGCGGAGGCGCTCACGGGTGAGCTGGACCGGGCGCGCGCCACGTTCGAGCGAGCCATCGCTTATGCGAACGACGTCGGGCTGCTGTCGGAGGAGGTCGACCCGGTCAGTGGCGAGCCGATCGGCAACTTCCCGCAGGCGTTCAGCCATATCGGGCTGGTCAACGCCGCGTGGGCGATCGCTCAGGCGGAGCTGGGCCACTGAGTGCCGCCTCCGAGTACCTGCGAGAGATGACGCGCACGACGGATAGTCAGCATTGTTGGACAGACTGACGCCGAAGACGATTCGACCCGGGCGTCGTAGTGGGTAGCTCGCATGCGCTTCGCTTACACCGGTTTTCAGTTCCAAAGGATGATCTCGGCCGAACTTTCTGGTTTTCACGCGACTGAACTGGGCCGCCCCCCGTATGCTGGCGCTGCATGACTGGTTGCTGCAGGTCCCGGCGAGGCGTCACGCGGCTAGCGGCGGTCGTTCTTCTCAGTCTCCTCGCAACTGGTGCGGCACGTGCCGATTCCGGTCCCGAAGTGCGTATCGCGAAGATGCGTGTCCCAGGCGGCGCGTTGGGACACTTCGATATGGGCTGGACGGACGCAAGCGCAGGGCGCTACTACCTGGCCGATCAGTCCAATAAAAGCCTGGATGTTTTTGATACGCACGAGAACACGTTCGTCAAACGGATTCCCGGCTTCGTAGGCTTCAGCGGCGACGACAACACGTCCGGTCCGGATGGCGTCGTCAGCATCTCGCGGCACGAAGTGTGGGTCGGCGACGGCGACAGTAGCGTCAAAGTTGTGGACATTCCGACCGGAGCAGTCGTCGACAGCATTTCTACTGGTGGTAAAGCGCGTGCCGACGGTCTGGCGTACGACCCGCAGGACGGTCTGGTGGTGACCGCCAATGACGCCGATTCGCCCGCGTTTCTGACGTTTATTTCCGTTCCCAATCACGCCGTCAAAGGCAGGATTCTCGTCGCGGATGCCACGGACGGGATCAAGCAGACCGTATACGACGACACAACGCGACTCTTCTACACCGCCATTCCGTCGACCACGAGTCGGCCCGGCGGCGAGATTCGGGTGTTCGATGCGGACCTAGTTCTGGCGGGCACGAAGGAGCTGTATGGCTGTAACCCGCACGGTCTGACCCTCGGCCCAGCCCATCAGCTGCTGGTGGGTTGCAACGCGAGTACACACGTCGTTATCGTCGACGACACGACGCTGAACGTGCTTGCCGACATCTCGCAAGCTGGTGGAGCGGAGGAAGTCTGGTACAACCCGGGCGATAACCAGTATTACGTGGCCGAAAACGACCAGCAGGGTCTTGCCGTCATCGACGCCGGGACCATGACGTTTGTAGGTGTTGCGCAGTCCGGGCTCAACGCGCACTCCGTCGCCGTCGACGAACGCCTCAACCATGTCTTTGTGCCGATCGCCGCTCCGGACCTCGCCTGCCCGAGAGGGTGCATCGCCGTGTTCGCGACTGTGACCGGCGATCGGGCGGCAATCTTTAGAACTCCGTGATGCGACATCGGGTACACTCGGCGCGGACCCGATGCAGGGGCTCGATCTACTGAGCTCAGGCAGATCAGCGGCGCCCGATGGCTTCGACGCTGCTGATCCTCCAGTTCTGCTCCGCCTGCTGGGCGGGTTTCGGCTCACCATGGGTGCGCAGACGCTCCCGATCCGGAGCGGCGGCAAGACCGAGGCATTGCTCGTGCATCTGGGCCTCGCCGGCAGCCGGGGCGTGTCGCGCCACGCACTGCTGCAAGCCATCTGGCCCCATAGCGAGGCGGCATTGGCTGGCAAGGCCTTGAACACGCTCGTGCACGAGCTGAAAGGCTTGTTGAGTACGGCGCTGCGCGGCGCGTCGCCAGTGCTGTCTGCTGCCGGTCAGTACCGTTTGAATGAGGCCGCCGGAGTCGCGGTAGACGTGGCGCAGTTCCGGAGCATGCTGGCTCGCGGACAACTGCTGGAGGGCCAGCGCCGAGCTACCGAAGCTGCCGCGCTCTACGAACGCGCCGTGGAGCTCTATGGCGGCGATTTGACACCTGTCGGCAGTGGTGCGCAGATCGTCCTCGAGCGAGAGGTACTGCGGGCTGCTTATCGACGGGTCCTGATCCGACTCGCCGACGCTGCCTTCGCACGGGACGAGTTTGACAAGTGCCTGGTCTACGCAACTGCCCTGCTCGTTGACGACCCATGCCGCGAAGACGCGCACCGGGTGGTAATGCGCTGCCACGTGCGACTGGGCGAGCGCTCTCAAGCCGTACGCCATTACCTGGCCGTTCGACAGATCCTGAACATCGAGCTTGGGGTTGAGCCCGAACCTACGACACAAGCATTGTTCGAGCAAATTCGTGTCAATCCGGCCGAGGTGTGATGCAAAGCTAACTCAGATCTGACCGGCTCCTCACCGCGGGCTCAGGGGGCGGATGACATGATCGCTCGCACCAGCTCGTGGCTCAGGTTGTCATGACCACGCCCCCACCCGTTGAGCGGCTCAGCGATCGCCAGTACGTTGTGCTGCTCATTCGCGCGCTCGTCGACCGCGACAATCGTCTGCTGAGTGGCCAGGTCGGTGGCCCCGACGAAGATGGCGCGGAGCGCTGGGTGCGTTTCCGCGAGCCGGAGGGCATCAGCAAGGCGGTCCAGGCCTGGCTGAGCGGCCGCAGGAGCGGCGCGTGAGCGGCGCTTCCGTGCTGGTGTGGGAGCCGCCGTGAGTCGGACTCTGCTTCATCTGTGTTGCGTGGACGACCAGCATTGCGATCGAGGGGGATTTCGTGAATGACTCGCAGAACTGAGAAAGTGGTTCCAGGGTTGGAAAGCATCGTTTCGAGGCGTGCTGCCCTCAGGGCGACGGGCGTCCTGATCGGCGTCGCCGCACTCGCGCCCCGCGCCGTCTTTGCGGCATCACCGACGGACCAACAAACGCCGGCCGGGCAGGGTACCCCGCCCAGTGTGATCACCAACCCACCGCGCCAGTGGGGTCCTGACGCGCCGCCCCAGATCTACCCGGATCCGGACATCATTGTCGTGGACCCGTCTTTCGGCGGTTACTTGCTCGGCATCACCGCCATTCATCGACTCTGGACCGGCGGAAAGTGGCTGGAAGGACCCATCTGGTCGAGCGAGGGCAATTACCTCGTGTTCAGCGACGTGCAGGCCAACACTGTCTACCGTCTCGTGTGGGACGACATGCGCGTGACGCCGTTCCATGCTCCGTCGTTGTATGGCAACGGCAACACCATCGACTTCCAGGGTCGACTGGTGACATGCCAGGACCAGCTCCGCCGACTCGTTCGATTCGAAAACGACGGCACGCTGACGGTGCTTGCGGACAACTACCAGGGCAAACAGCTCAACTCGCCAAACGGAGTGGTGCCGCATCCCGACGGCAGCTACTGGTTCACCGACCCACCCTACGGCGACCAGTTGTCGGAGGGCCAGCCAGACGCGCCCGGTGGACCGGCG
>JAFAPL010001101.1 GCA_019247135.1 Chloroflexota bacterium
GTATGGACCGCGGGGTGATCATCGCCGAGACGCACCACGGGCTCGTGTGCGCCAACGCCGGGGTGGATTGTTCAAACGTGGGGGGCGATCGTGCGACTCTGCTGCCGCCCGACCCCGACGCTTCGGCCGAGCGGCTGCGCAGCGGACTGGAACGGCTGACCGGCGCGCGCCTGGGCGTGATCATCTCGGACACGTTCGGTCGCGCCTGGCGTGAGGGCCAGACGAACATCGCGATCGGGATCGCGGGTGTCGAAGCGCTGCGGCACTTCGAAGGGCAGACGGACCCGACCGGCTACGAGCTACGCGTCACGATGCTCGCGACGGCCGACGAGCTCGCCGGCGCCGCCGAGCTGGTCCAGGGCAAGGTGGACGGCGTGCCTGTCGCTGTCGTGCGCGGGTTGGGGCGCGCGTTGCGCACCGGCTCGGCGGCGGAGCTGGTGCGGCCAGCCGCGAACGATATGTTCCGCTAGACGTGAGTCGCGTCAGTAAAGGCGGCCGCCGAGCGGTACGTCCGCCTGGGGCTGGATGAGCACCACGTTGCCGTCCGCGTCCGGCACGCCCAACACGAGCACTTCGGAAAAGAAGTTGGCGATCTGGCGCGGCGGGAAATTCACTACCGCCAGCACCTGGCGCCCAAGCAGGTCTTCGGGTTCGTAGCGCTCGGTCAGCTGAGCGCTCGAGCGGCGGTGGCCGATCTCGGGTCCAAAATCCAGCTCGAGCTGGTAGGCGGGTTTGCGCGCCGCGGGAAACGGCCGCGCCTCGACGATCCGGCCAACGCGAATGTCGACGCGCAGAAAGTCTTCGAAGGTGATGGTCACGGCTTTCGCACGGGTCCGCTACGCAGGATTGCACATCGGCGCGCGATGCTGCGCGCCCATAGCCGGCCAGCCGCGTATGCTCGGCGGCAATGTTGCGCTTGACGCTCGCCTGCGGCGGCACCGACCGCACGCTGCCGCTGGCTCTTGGCGACGTCCGACCGCAGGGTGTCGAGCTGAATTGTCTGCGCATGCAGCCGGAGGAAGTGTTCTGGCGCATGACGCGGCACGCGGAATTCGACGCGGCGGAGATGTCGCTGTCGAGCCAGGTGCTGCGGCGCTCGCGCGGGGACGATGCGCTCGTGGCTATCCCGGTGTTCCCGTCGCGTGAGTTTCGGCATGGGTGCGTGTTCGTCCGCGCGGATGCGCAAATTTCCGAGGTAGCGGATCTACGAGGTCGACCAATTGGCGTGCCCGAGTACCAGATGACGGCTGCGGTCTGGATCCGCGGCTTTCTCGCCGATGACTATGACCTGGCGCCGACCGCGATGCGCTGGTTCACCGGCGGCCTGTACGAGCCCGGCCGCGTGGAAAAGCTGGCCATCGACATCCCTGGATTGGACCTCCAGCCGATCGGGCCGTCGCAAACGCTGAGCGATATGCTCCTGCAAGGTGAGCTCGACGCGGTGATCGGGCCACGCGCTCCGCGCGGCTTTCCGCTAGACCGGCGTGTTCGGCGGCTGTTCCCGAAGTACCGCGAGGTGGAAGCCGACTATTTCCGACGCACGCGGATCTTTCCGATCATGCACACGGTCGTCATCCGCAAAGATGTGCTCGAGCGCGACCCGTGGGTTGCGCGCAGTCTCTTCGACGCGTTCTGCGAAGCAAAGGCGAGGGTTATGGCGTTGCTTCGGGAGCCGGTAGTTCTGGCAGCGACGCTGCCATGGCTCATCGACGAGGTCGAACGGACGACGGAGCTCATGGGCGACGACTACTGGCCGTATGGCGTCGAGGCGAATCGTCCGACGCTTGAGGCGCTGCTGCGCTACAGCCACGAGCAAGGCCTCGCAGCCCGGCGAATGAGCGTCGAGGAGTTGTTCGCGCCGAGCACGCTGGACAGCTATCGCGTCTAGCTCGGACCCTCGGGCGCCCTGTCCCCTTCCGAAACAACGCTGCCCGAGGTCGGCAGGCCCGTGGACCATTTCAGCGGTTGTTCAGGCCGAATCGTCATCCAACAGGCGTTTATCCAGGTGGCGCACCCGATCCTGAACGGCGAAGGTCGCCAAACAGAAAGGTCAGGAGCACTCGGATGAACTTTTCAGCCGACCCCGTCCGCGCCGACGCGACGGACCCGCTGGCGCTCGGAAGCAAAGACGGGCGCGGCTGTGGAGACAATGATCGGCCCTACACCTTCGGCCGACGGCCCAGGGCGGCCGCGCCGTTTCCGTTCACGCCACGGCAGTTTGGACGACTGCTCGCCTTGCGCGGTCGCATCCACGACGGGATTATTGGTCTGGACGATGTTGACGCGGCGGGCGGTGTGGTTCCGTGCTGGCGTGCCGAGGCGAGTCGCGACGAGCAGGCGTACGCGGTATTGAGGGCGGCGGGCGTGCTCGAGGCCTGAATAGCCCGTCGGGTTCTGAGCGTGGCGTGCTCGCGGGCTCAATCAGCGTTCGCGTCGAGCGCGGCGTGGCGCTCAGGGGCTCGATTGCCGCTCGGGGTTTTGTGGCCGCTGGCGTGCTCAAGCGCTAGATCGCCGGTTGGGCTTGAGGGCGCCGGCGTGCTCGAGCGCTAGATTGCCATTCGGTCTCGAGGGCGGCGCGCGTGGTCGACGGCTAAATCGCTATCGGGCGAGCGTTGCGCGAACCAGGCGTGCGGCGCCGCCTAAAATAGAGCTGCGGCCTCAGAGGCCGCACGGGTATGCCGCGCGTTCCATTCGATCCAGCCACTGACTACTACCAGCTTCTGGGCGTCGGGCCGGGCGCTTCGACCGAGGAGATCCAGGCTGCCTACCGGCGGCTGGCGAAGGCGTACCACCCCGACCTGAACGCGGGCTCGTCGGTGGCGGCGGCGCGCATGGCGCGAGTGAACGCGGCCAAATCGGTTCTGCTCGACAGCGCGACCCGCGCGACCTACGACCGCGCGCGAGCCGCGCGGATGCATGTCGCTTCGGCGTCGACGCAAGTGGCGTACGCGACCCGGCCCGGGTACGTCGCGTACGCGACGGTCAGCCGCCCACGGTATCGCGTGGTCCGATCCACGCAGACCGGGGCTGTGCAGCGCGTCAATCTCGATCGACAGACCGGCATCTTGCTGCTGATCGTGCTGCCGCTGCTCGGGGCGCTGCTCGTGTACGTGTTTCAGGCGTTCGAGCTGTCGAATGAGCCGCAGCGGGCCGTGCCAAGTGACCTGGTGATGATTCCGTCGGGACGTGCGTCGGCACACAACACAGCCGAGTCTGCGTTCAGCATGCTGCACGCGCAGCCCGCGAGCCGCGAGCTTGCGACGTCGGTCAATAACCTGGTGGGCAGCAGTTACGATGGCACGGCGACGAGTCAGCAGCTCGTGGCGGACGGGCGACGGCTGGTGCGGTCGGCGCAATCAGGGGATCAGCAGTCGTGGGACGCGGCTGTTTCCGACGTGTGTCGGCTCGCGGGGCATTGCTAGCAGGCGCGGACCCGCGAGTGCGCAGGCTTACCGCGCCGATGTCACAGAAGTGACGCTTGGCGTGACGCCGATCTCACAGCCGTGACGCTTGGCGTGACGCCGCGAGTGCGGTGGATCGCAGTAGGCGGCGACCGCGACTCGGTGGGTTTTTCCGATGCACACATGCGGATCGGGCGCCGTAGTGTGTTTAAGGCGCGATGCTGGCGCGAGCGGCGGCGAGACGGTCGCGGATCTTGTCGACCAGACGCAGCTCGACGCACTCAGCGCCAACGCGGATCGCGTTCTGCATGGCCAGCGGCGTCGATCGGCCATGGGCGACGATGCACACGCCGTTCAGACCGAGTAGCGGCACGCCACCGTACTCCTCGTAACTGAGCCGACCGCGCAGCGAGCGAAAAGCCGGCCGTAAGCCGAGCGCCAGGGCGGCCCGCAAGGGGTTGCGCGTGAGCTCCTGGCGGATGAGTTCCGTCATCGTGGCAACCACGCCCTCGGCGCCCTTGAGAAAGATGTTGCCGGCGAAGCCGTCGACCACCACGACGTCGGCAGCGCCGGCGGTGATGTCGTTGCCCTCGATGTTGCCGATGTAGTTGATGGGAAGTTGGCGGATCAACGGGATCGCCGCGTTCAGGACCGCGTTGCCTTTGCCCTCCTCCTCGCCGTTCGACAGTGTCGCGACCCTCGGGCGATCGCTGCGGAGAGAGATCTCGGCGTAGATGCTGCCCATCAGGGCAAACTGCGCCAGCCACTCGGGGCGAACGTCGGCGTTGGCGCCAACGTCGAGGACGATGCACCTGCCGCGCACGGTCGGTAGCTGTGCGGCCAGTGCAGGCCGATCGCTTGTGCTGCCTTCGATGCGGCGGAGTCCGAGCAAGGCTGTCGCCAGGACGCCGCCTGTGTTGCCGGCCGAGACGAAGCAGTCCGCGGCGCCTTGCTTGACCAGGTCCACACCGACCGCCATCGACGAGTGGCGTTTGGCGCGGACGGCCTGGGCGGGGTGCTCGTCCATCTGGATGACTTCGGGCGCGTCGACGATCTGCAGCAGGTGCTCGACGCCCCTCAGCTCGCCCTGAGCGCGCAGGACCTCGCGCAGCTCGGCCTCGCGTCCGACGAGCTGGATTTCGTAACCGAGGGTGCGCGCGGCACGGACGGCGCCGGCCACGGGCGCGGCGGGTGCGTGGTCGCCACCCATGGCATCGAGCGCGACGCGCAGCATTCGCCGGGCATTCTAAGAAAAGAGGACGAACAAGAAGCGGAGTTGTTCGTGGAGAGAGTGCCGCGAAGCGTTGCGCGGCACACGCGGAGAAAGGTCAGCAGAGCGCAGTTGATTAGCATCCGCGTCGACGGCGGCGGATGCGGACGGCGGCGGATGCGGACGGCGGCGGATGCGGACGGCGGCGGATGCGGACGGCGGCGGCGGATGCGGAGATGCGAAGGGCGAGAACATTGCAGGCGACTGACCGGTTATGAGTCTGCTCGACGACGTTCGGGCACACGCGGCTGAGATCGCGCGAACGAGCAGGTACGTGCGCATCGATCACGCAAAAATCGACGCGTATGCTCGGTCGCTGCCCGTCGAGGAAGCGAGAGCGCCCGAGCTTGATCCCGCCACGCATTTCGTCGGACAACGCGACGTGACTCTGGCGTATGTCGTCACGCTGGATGCGATCAACTTCGGGTCCGGCTACTTTCCGCACTTGCGGAAGCGGCCGGGGATGTCCGGGTATTTCACCGTCGCGGCCTCGTTGAAGGATGTTTTCGAGGCTCGTGGACCGCTGGACCACGATGAGCTGCAGGCCGTGAACGCTGAGGAGTGCGCGCGGATCGTCGGCCAGGTGGGGGCGGACGCGCACGTTATGGAGCTGATGGAGCTGTTCGCGCAGGCCCTGAATCAGCTAGGCCAGTTCATTGGGACACGCTATGGCGGAAATTTCAGAGCGGCCATCGACGCGGCGGACGGGTCAGCGGAATCGCTGGCTCGGTTGCTCGCGCAGATGCCGTTCTATGACGACATCGGGTTCTACAAGCGCGCGCAGCTCACGGCAGCCGACCTGAGCATCGCTGGAGTGGCGGACTTCAGAGATCTGGACCGGCTGACCATCTTCGCCGACAACCTGGTGCCGCACGTTCTCCGACTGGATGGTGTGCTCGAGTACGACCTCGAGCTGGTTGAGCGGATCGAGCGAGAGGAGCTGATCCCGTCGGGCTCGCGCGAAGAGATCGAGATACGCGCGGGCGCCGTGCACGCGGTTGAGCTGATAGCCGACGCGCTCGGGCGCGAGGCGTGGCCCATGCAGCTCGACTACGTGTTGTGGAACCGCGGTCAGGAGCCGGCGTACAAGGCGCGGCCGCGTCACCGCACGCGCAGCGTCTATTACTGAGTCACGGCGCGCAGAATTTCGACCGCGAAGTAGGCCAGAAAACTGGTGCCAACGATCGGGCCCATAACAGCCGCCCACAGGGCTGGGTCACTCCAGCGGGAAGCCGGGATCAGGCGAGCCTTGGCAGCTTCGTTGCGTAGCTCGGCCAGGCGATATTCGGCGAGCGCGGTCTGGTCGTCGGGATGAACGAACATGCCTGTGTCCTTTCGAAATTAGGTACAGGCACAGCATCCCCTCTAGATTGAAAACCCACGCCGGGGATGTGGCGAGTTAGCTTCCCCGCCACATCCCGGGTCGTGCCTATGCTGCCGTGGTGCCACCACCCAGGAAGGTCAAGATTTCGCCCGTGACGTAGCTGGAGTCGCCCTCAGACGCGAAGAAGACGTAGCCGGGTGCAATTTCTTCAGGTTGCGCCGGCCGTCCGTATGGCACTTGCTGGCCGAATTTGGCGACCTCTTCAGCCGGTGAGTCGGATGGGTTGAGCGGCGTCCAGACCGGACCAGGGGCGACACAATTCACGCGAATACCGCGCTCCTGAACGCTCTGCGCAAGCGACTTCGTAAACGCGTGGATTGCGCCTTTTGTCGCCGAATAGTCGAGCAGCGATTTGCTCCCGTTCATACCCGTGATAGAACCAGTGTTGATGATCGCGCTGCCTTGCTTGAGGTGTGGTAGCGCGGCTTTGGCCATTCTGAAGTAGCCGTAGATGTTTGTTTTGAACGTGTGATCCCATTGCTCGTCGGATAGCTCTTCGATGCTGTCCTGGTGCTGCTGATAGGCCGCGTTGTTCACCAGGATGTCGAGCTTGCCGAACTGGTCGACCGTCCTCCCCACTGCCTCTTCGCAGAACTCCCGGTCGGTGACGTCGCCCGGGATCAGCAGGCACGCGCGACCTTCCGACTCGACCGCGTCGCGCGTCTCTTCCGCATCGCTCTGCTCTTCGGGAAGGTAAACGATGGCGACATTCGCGCCCTCGCGCGCATACAGCACCGCCACCGCGCGACCGATACCGG